>JAIXUW010000017.1 GCA_027483355.1 Alphaproteobacteria bacterium | reverse complement strand
TGGCATCATCCAGGCGCAATTCAATCTTGCCGCTGCGAATGCGCGAGATATCCAGCAAGTCGTCGATCAGTCGCGACATATGCGACACCTGCCGCTTCAACATCGCCAGCACGTCGCGGGCCATATCCTCGCCAGGCGTTTTCGACAAGACCTCGAGGCCGTTGCGTAAAGGTGCCAGGGGGTTGCGCAGTTCGTGTGCCAGCATCGCTAGAAAAGCATCTTTATAGCGGTCGGCTTCTTCGAGCGAGGTGGCGTAACGGGCGACTTCTTGCCGACGGCGATAGAGTTCAAAGAAAACCGCTGCTTTGCTTTTCAGGATATCCGGCTCGATCGGTTTTTGTAAAAAATCGATGGCGCCCGCTTCATAGCCGCGAAAACGGCGTTGCTGGTCCGCACTGCCGGCCGTGAGAAATATAATCGGCACACTGCGGGTGCGCTCCGTGCCGCGCATCAGTTCGGCCAGCTCAAAGCCGCTCATCTCGGGCATTTGCACGTCAAGCAAGGCCAGCGCCACTTCATGCTGCAAAAGCAGCTCAAGCGCTTCCGCCCCTGATTTAGCTTTTAAAAGCACCAGTCCTTCGCGCCGTAACAACGCTTCCAACGCCAGCAAATTTTCATCGAGGTCATCGACCAGCAGAAAGTAAACCGACTCAAGATTGTTAGTTGTCATGCGACACCTCCCGCTGACTGCAGAAATTGAACGATGTCTTGCAGCGTTGCCACGCGCGCCGTAGGGCAGGCGGTGACCGCCGCCGCCGGCATGACGGGGACAGATGCTTCACGTGGATCTTGCACCAGACCGGTGCCGCCGGACGCCAGAATAGCCGCCAGCCCGGCTGCGCCATCTTGATTGCCGCCGGTCAGAATGATGCCGATCGCCGCGTCGCCATAAGCATCGGCGCCGCTTTCAAAAAAGACATCAATCGAGGGGCGCGAATAAAACACCGGCGTCTCGGTCGAGAGCGAGAATGTGCCGTCGCGTTCGAGTAACAGGTGGTAATTGGGTGGCGCAAAATAAATATGGCCACCCTCCATCGTTTGTTTGTCTTCGGCTTCTTGCGCGGGCAGACGGCAGCGCTCAGTAAAGATGGTCGCCAGGAGACTTTCTTTATCAGGCGGAATATGGAGGACCACGCCTATCGGCAAAGGATAGTCGGCGGGTAGGGCGGGCAGTATCGTCAGCAGAGCTTCTACCCCACCGGCACTGGCCCCAATCAAAACAGCTTTGTACCCGGGGTTAGTCATGCGCGCTCCGTTTCTGATAGATGCGCTCTTTGCGATCAAACTCAAGGAAAGCGGGGGCGTGACGGGTAAAGCGCATACTCTCCTTGACGCCCAGCATCAGGAAACCTTTGTGCCCCAAGGAGTGCAGGAATGTTTCCGCCACGCGATCTTGTAATTGGCGATCAAAATAAATCAGCACATTGCGGCAGGTGATCAGTTGCATCTCGCCAAAGACGGCGTCGGTGACCAGGCTGTGGTCGGAAAACACCACGTTTTTGCGCAGACTCTTGTCAAAGATGGCGTTGCCATAGGCGGCCGTATAGTAATTAGACAAAGATGATTTGCCGCCCGACAGGCGATGGTTTTCCGTGAAACTTCGAATACGGCTCAACTCATAAATGCCGGCTTCGGCTTTTTTAAGGGCGTCGGTGTTGATGTCCGTTGCGTAAAAAATGGTACGGTCTTCGAGGCCTTCTTCGCGAAAAAGAATGGCCAATGAATAGAGTTCTTCGCCAGACGAGCAGCCTGCAATCCAGACTTTGATCGATGGATGGGTGCGCAAATGCGGAATAACATTTTCCCGCAAGGCTCGAAAAGCATTTGGATCACGAAACATCTCGCTGACTTGCACGGTCATGTAACCCAGCAATTCGGGCAGCATGTTGGGGTCGTTCAGCAGTTGCGCTTGCAGCATTGAAATATTGGTGCAGCGAAAATGCACGCAGGCCTGTCTGAGCCGCCGCCGGACCGAGGCGCGGGCATAATCGCGAAAGTCATAATGAAACTTTCGATAGATCGCCTCTAAAAAAAGATCAATCTCTATGTCGGTGGTGGTATCCGGCATAAACGCTGGCTTCTCATTTCCTATTCTATTTTATTGCCGTGCTTATCGGGGCATCCACACCCGGATAAGTGACAATAGTTTTTCAACATCAAGGGGTTTCGCCATGTAGTCGTTGGCGCCGGCCTTGATGCAGGTTTCCTGATCATCTTTCATCGCTTTGGCGGTCAGCATAATGACCGGCAGGCGTCGCATAGTGGGATTTTGGCGAATTTCACGCGTCGCCGCCAGGCCATCCATCACCGGCATCATCACATCCATGAGGACCAGATCGATGGCGGATTCGGGGTTCTTTTGGGCGTTATTGAGGATATCGAGCGCTTCGCGACCATTACGGGCGATGACAATATCTGTGCCATGCGGTTCCAGCAGGCTGGTCAGTGAATAAATATTGCGGATGTCATCCTCGACCACCATGATACGGCGACCTTCCAAGGTGGCATCACGGCTTTTCGCCTTTTTCAGCATGCGCTGCTTGTCAGCTGGCATATCGGCCACGACGTGATGTAAGAACAGCGTGACTTCATCCAGCAGCCGTTCGGGCGACTTTGCGCCCTTGATAATGATCGAGCGGGAATAGCGGCGCAGTTCCTGTTCTTGTGCCGCAGATAAATCCCGGCCGGTGTAGACGATCACGGGGGGGAAGGTATAGCCCTCTTCATTGTTGAGCGTTTCGAGCAATGAATAACCTGATGCATCCGGCAGGGTCAGGTCCAGCACCATGCAATCAAAAGTCTCGGTGCGCAGGCGCTCTAGGCAAGCCGCGGCCGTTGACTCCCCAGTAGTCTCGACGTTTTGCATGCCAATCAGTTTTTTGAGGCTGTCCAGCTGCACAGGATCGTCTTCGACAATCAACACCCGGCGCAGTCGTGTATCCAGGCGCTTTTCAAGCTTACGGAGAGCCGTGATCAATTCTTCGCGCTGCACGGGTTTCAACAGATAACCGATGGCGCCCATCGCATAAGCCGTCTGCGAATAATCCTCCGCCGAGATGATATGCACCGGAATGTGGCGCAGGCGCGAGTCCTGCTTGACCCGGTCCAGTACCGATAGCCCCGAATGGTCGGGCAGGCCAATGTCAAGAATGATCGCATTTGGCATGTAGTGGAGGGCCACGTGCATGGCCTCTTCCGCACTCGAGGCCAGTAGGCATTGCAAGCCGATTTCTTTACACAAATCATAAAGTATTTGCGCAAAATGCGGGTCGTCTTCAACCACCAGTAAAGTCGATTTACCCGCCGTCAAACTATCGCTATCATCTTTGAATGTGCGCGGGATAGCTGTCCGTGATGCTTTAAGCGATATCGGGGGTTGCAAAAGGGCCGGCTCAGCGGACGGTTGCCGGGCGTCACCTTCACTACGGCCGGCATAAACCAAAGGCAGCGACAGCGTAAAAACGCTGCCCTGGCCGGGCGTGCTTTCAAGGGTGATATCACCACCCAGCAGGTTTGCCAGTTCGCGTGAAATCGACAAGCCAAGACCAGTGCCGCCGTATTTGCGACTGGTGGTGTTGTCAGCCTGCCGGAAGGCTTCAAAAATCATCGCGTGATGATCGGGCTCAATGCCGATGCCGGTATCGGTAACGGCAAAGGTAATGGTTTTGTCTTCATGGCAGCCGATATCCATCCGCACGCTGCCGCGCTCGGTGAATTTAAGGGCGTTAGACATCAGATTTTTAAGGATCTGCTCCATACGTTTGCTGTCCGTCTCAATAATCTCTGGGCAGCCTTCGGTCAATTCAACGCTAAGGGTAATGTTTTTTTGCCGTGCCACGGGCTCAAAACTGCGCATCATGTCGGCGATGACTTTGGCAATACGCACTTTCTCGACATTCACATCCATATGACCCGCCTCGATCTTGGATAAATCAAGAATGTCATTGATCAGGTTCAACAGATCGTTGCCCGAGTGCTGAATAGTTTCGGCATAGCGCACCTGTTCTTCGTTGAGGTTGCCTTCGGGGTTGTCTGATAAAAGTTTGGCGAGGATCAGCGATGAGTTGAGCGGGGTGCGCAGCTCGTGGCTCATATTGGCCAGAAATTCTGATTTATACTGGCTGGCTTTTTGCAATTCCCGGCTACGCGCCTCCAGTTCGATTTGCGCTTTGGTCAGGGTGTCGCGCTGTTGCTCGAGCAATCTGGTTTGCTCTTCCAGCTGGGTATTGGTCTGCTCCATCTCGGCTTGCTGTTCTTCCATGCGGGCGTGCGATTCTTGCAGGGCACGTGATTGTTCTTCCAGCTCTTCGTTCGAGACGCGCAGCTCTTCGCCCTGCGCTTGCAGTTCTTCGGATTGACGCTGAGTTTCTTCCAAATAATTTTGCAGGCTGTCGCGATATTGGGCTGATCGCAAGGCAACACCGATTGACTCTGACATGCGCGCCAGCAATTCCAGGGCCGCATCATTTGGTTTGTGTAAAAAGCCCAGTTCAAAGACAGCATTGACATGATCATCCGACACGGCGGTCGCCACCAACAAATGGCGCGGCGTACCACGGCCAAAGGCGGAGCCCAGCACCAGATAGTTTTCTGGCACGCTTTCCAGGAAAACCGGCTGGTTGTTGCGGGCAGCATGGCCCAGGACGCCGTCGCCCATCTCAAATTGCATCGGTATCGGGGCATCGCTCGGCACCCCGAAAACGGCTACTTTGCTGAAGTGCGTGGCCTCGCGCACATAAAATACCCCGGCTTTCGCGTCGAAATAGCTGGCCAGAAAGTTGAGCACGTTCTCGCCGATCATGCGGGCGGTTTGCTCGCCGAACAGGGCGCGGCTGAGACCCAGTTGCCCTGTTTGCAGCCATTCCTGACGGCGGCGCTGATTGGCAGCGCGCCGCATAAATGCACCCAGCACGATCGACAGCAAAAGGCCCACCACGCCAACAGCCAGGCTGTTTTGCAGGGCGGTACGATAAGATATTTGCGCTGCCATGATCTGTTGTTCATGTCTTTCAGTTTGGCGTGCATCCAGGGCCGCTACTTCCGCGCGCAGGGCGTCCATCAATTCTTTGCCCTGATTATTTTTGGTGGCGATCACCGCGGCCTCGAGCCCTTCATTGCGACGTACTTCTATATTGTCGCGCAGCTTGGTCAGTCGGGCGTCGATACGGTCCTTCACCCGTCGGCTGACGTTGGTAAGCTCCTGGCTGCCAGCTGCGAGCGTATCAAAATGATCGAGATGCATACCCAGATCGCGGAGTGCATGGCGATAGGGTTCCAGATAACTGTCGTCGCCTGTGATGAGATAGCCGCGTTGACCCGTTTCGGCGTCTTTCATCAACGACAAAATGATTGTGAGCGTGTGCAGTGTTTCCTGGCTATGGCGCACATCGCGGTAGTTATCGGCAATATTGCGAATATGTTGATACGAAAAAAAAGTGCTGATCATAAAAAAAAGCAAGACGGCGGTTACCCCGATGCTAATCGTCAGGTCACCCTTGGCCCGCGGCATCATAGCCTGCGGATTTTTATCCTTTAGTCCGATCATTTGCTCGTCCCTTAGTGATCGCGTCGGTTGTCTGATGTTGCTGGCAATATCGCATTAATTGGCGGCTGAGTAACGCAGTCATTTTGGTTGATCAGCACTTACTTTCCAATTAAAAAAAAGGTGGAAAACCCCGCAGGGTTGCCCACCTTTTTCTCCTCAGGACGACAACAGCTTATTTACGGCTGTCACGTGCTTCGGTGTCACGATCACGCGCAGGCGTACCACGGGTTTCTTCGTTTTGTGGCTTAGTTTGCGTCTTCTCAGTTGGTTTCTGCGAAGGGGCGCGTTGAGCGTCTTTTTGTTGTGTCATGATTGATCTCCTTAGGTTGTTTTGCATAGAACCCCGATCATTCGCGGCTCGTCCAGCAAAGCGATCAAACGTTAAAATGTTCCTCATAAACATTAACGTCTCGAATGATCATAATCTTGTTTGAATATTTCATAAGATGGCAGTGAACTTTGTCGTTTTGTATGCGTTGGAGAAAGTATCACGAATACATTCATTCATGCATGACCATTGCCGTCCCGGGCGATGGTCTACAATTTAAGGGGAATTCCTATGTGGCCTGCCGCACTTCTGACCCCAGAAATCTGTCACGAGTTTCGTCGTTTACTGGCCATGGAGATGGCAGCTCTTCGGCTCATAGATACTGTCATCGACGACTTGCCGCGCGTGCATTACCCACAAGTCAATCATCACCGCGACGAAACGCTCTGGCAAATTGATCTTTTGCAAACATCGGCCGAACTGTTGGGTGCGCAAGCGCTGCCATCACCCGAAGTACCCCATTTGGCCCACCCAGCCTGGGGCGGCGGCTTAAATGCTTTGCGGGCGCTCAGCGCGTTTGAAATCTCCAATTATCAGTCTGCCCTGTTCGTGGCGCGGCGTGTGCCTATCCCCGAGATTGCCGAGATATGTCAGGAATTGCTGGCGGTGGAAAAAATATTCCGCCGCTGGCTCAGTGCGCAAGGCGCCGGTAAAGGCGAGGTACTGTGGCAGGGGTTAGGCACAGTTCCCAGGGCAGCTGACATGACACATGCGCGTGCCATTTAAATCGATGCTGACATCCGCAACGATACAAGAAAACTGGGGCGGTTTTGTGGGAAAGCATCGCGCGCTGATGCTTTCCTTGCTGGCTTTTTCCGCTGTTATGCTCATCATTTATAGCCTGTGGCATTATCTGGGACGTCCGGACTATGATGTGCTGCAAGAGAACGTGGTCGGCTTCCTCGTCCAGATCAAAGACGCACCGTTCTCTTTTCTTTATACGGTGGTGGTCTTCGTCATTGGCGGGATGATTTTCTTTCCGGTGACCGTTCTTAGCATGGCTGTCATCCTGGTTTTTGGCGGGATGACGGGGTTTTTCTACTCCCTGGCAGGCGCCATCGCCAGCAGCCTCGCGGGTTATGCGGTAGGGCGATGGGTCGGACGTGAACGCCTGGAAAAACTTTTCGGCCGGGCGCGGGGCTTGACCCAGAAGCTGGCGCGGGGCGGCGTGATGGCGGTTATTCTGGCCCGCATGGTGCCGATGCCGTTTTCACTGATCAATATGATCATCGGCGCGGCCCATATGCCAGTGGTAACATTCTTTATCGGCAGTACGCTGTCCATGTTGCCGGGCAAGGTGATGATGGCTTTTTTTGGGGCAAGCTTGCTCGAGCTTTTACAAAATCCAGCCCCTGGTCAATTGGTGCAACTGGGCGTTCTCGGCCTGATCTGGCTGGCGGTCGTCGTGCTGTGCCAGAAGCTATCGCTGCGCTGGCAAAAAAACCATCAACCTGCCGAGCCTAGGCCATCTGCCCAATGAGCCAGGGGGCCAGCACCAACACCAGGCCAACCCCCGCATAACCCAGCAAAACAAAAAGACCATCCTGCGTCATATAGCCAAGTGCGAAAAACAGGATGGGCAGTACAAATAAATCCGGTGCGAACGGAATAAAGCCAATGACAATCATTCCCAGCGCCAGCAGGCTGATCACCGCGCCGGTGACGCGCTGATTGGTTTCGCGGGTAAGGGATTTTAAACGCTTGGCGAGAAGGCCATCGATTTTGCCAATCAGCTTTTTTTTCTTTTCAAAAGCGGTCTCAAATTTTTCGCGCGAAAGACCGGCGTCTTTGAGGCGTTCCGGCAGCCAGGGATTTTTACGGCCCAGCGCAATTTGCAGGCTCAAGCAGATAATCAAAAAACCACAGATAGCCTGTACCAAAGGCAGCGCCCCGGTGGGCAGCAACGTAATAACGGCAGGAAACAACAGCAACGGGCCAAAACCGCGAGCGCCCAGGGTGTCGATAACTTCGCGCACCTCGATTTTGTCGCCATCGCTTTCATCAATGACTTTCTGCAGCAGGGCAGAAATAGATTTTGTCTGCGTCCCGGTCATGTAAAATCTTTCCCAGCAATGTTATTTTATTTCATCACCAACATTTCAAATATATTTTTTGTTCCTGTTGCCAGGGAACAAAGGCCTTGTGATGGCGTTGGACTGGTCAGGAGGACTTCCCATGCAGCCTATCACTCATTATGCGACGCCATTGCCACGCACGACGGTGCGCGAAGCCGTTGGCCTATTTGATAGTATCGAGGCGTTGCAGCGTGCCTTGAACGATCTGGAAGAAAACGGCTTTCGTCGCGAAGAGATCAGCGTTTTGGCTAGCGAAGACGAAGTGCGCGCCAAGCTTTCAGCGCAAAGGCCTGATTTGCACGACATCATGGAAAACCCCGCCACCCCGCGTGCGGTTTTTATCCCGCAGGAGGTCTTGCGTGAAGGAATGGCGTCGCTGATCGGGGTGCCTTTATATTTTGGTGCTGCCATGGGTGCATTAGTGATCCTGATTAATGCGGCCGTTGATAGCGCCCGCTGGCCGGTCGTGTTGTTTGGCGCCCTTATCGGTGGCTTGATGGGTGCGGCGATTGGCGGTGCCGGCAGTTTGCTGGTGCGCCGCTGGTGGCAATACAATATTCAACGCCAGCTCAATAACGGCGGTATGGTCGTCTGGGTTAATATCAGCATGCCAGAACAAGAACCACGCGCCTGGCACGTCCTGTCCCGCAACAAAGCGCATCATGTACATGTGCATGAAATTGCAGCGGGTTAGGTGAGGCCCGACGCGCACGCCCAAAACGTGCCGCCAAGGGGGCTGTTTTCCCTGTTAAATCAATTCCTTGCCAGCGGCGCAGGCTGGTTACAAAAAATCCTTGCCTTTTGACCAAGACAAGGATAAAAATCCTTCACTTCGAACGTATTGCGTCCCCTTCGTCTAGAGGCCTAGGACACGTCCCTTTCACGGATGTAACAGGGGTTCGAATCCCCTAGGGGACGCCAATCTTTTCAAAGACATAGCCCGCTTTCGAGCGGGCTTTTTGTTTTTTCGGTATTTTTTCGGTACTAAGAGAGGTTGTAAAATGGCATATCAAAAAAAGCTTAAACCTCTTAAAGGCCTATCTCTCGAAGAACAAAACAAGGTTCAAGCAGCACTTGATAAGCTGTGTGCAAAACACGGCTTAAGATCCTGGGGGATAGGTGCCAAAAAAAGCGATAATTGGCGAAAACTTGTTCTAACCCTCTGTGGGTTCCCGCTCGAGCAAAAACGGGTTGGTAGGCCAATCGCAAAATCTAAAGCGTCTATGCAAGAAATTTATGAAAGTGTAACGCTTCATAATGAATTTATCGATCTTAGGGCATTTGATAAAAGAATGGAATCTCGGGGCATTACCGACCCCGAGCGCATTGCTCAACATTATAGTTTAGAACTTGAGAAGCGAGCAGACACTATGAAGACAATTTATCAAGCTGTTGGTAAATTCTATGGTCTCAAAGAAGCTCAAGTTCGTGGAAGATATCAAAGGTATATTAATAGGGTTTTGCCTGAGGGTAAGACCCAGCTTCAATTAGATATTGAAGAAAGAAATACTCAAAGATGGCCCAGCTATTCCAAATCTAGAAAGAAACGCACAAAAAGATAGTTATTTTTTGTGCTCACAATCTCTTGCTTCATCAATCGTCGATGACTGACATCGACCACAGATGAAAAGGAGAGTGCATGAAAAATCTGATCAACCCGGTCTACTCGATAGCAGAAGCGTCTTGCATAATGGGGATATGCAAAACTTTGGTTTATCGCGAAATTAAAGAGCGCCGTCTAGTGGCTCATAAGTGCGGGCGACGTACTTTGATATTAGCTACAGCAATCAATGCTTGGATTAACTCCCTATCCGTTATGGGAGGACAGCATGGCTAATCAAACAATCGATTATTATCCTTCCTACTCTCACATAAATTGTCGATTTTGTGAGATTGTTAGTGAGGAAGTATATGCGAGCTCTGAAATCTATTTTTTACATCCTAGAAATAAGAACTGTTTAATTCTTACGCCTGTTTGCGTGCGGTGTGCGAATAAGCTTTCTTATATACCCAACCTGTCTCTATTTTTCGTGGGTGTATAATGATTACCGTTAAAAACTATATGCGCGCGTTAGAGCCAATTCTTTCACGTGTTAGGTCTGACGTAAGCGCGGTTAAAGCGCAAAAAGGGATTTCTTCCACTAGCCAACCTATAAACGAGAAGGCGCTTAAACTTCATCTAAGTGGTCTAATTGCTCGTGGCGCATATCTCATGAAGCCCGGAACAGATACAACGCGGATCGCAATATTAGATCTTGACTCCCATGACGGCAAAACCACTTGGGCTACCATGATTAAGGTTGCGAGGCGTCTTAGGAGAGCTTTGAAAGAAAACGGTCTTCGCCCTATACCTTTTCGATCTTCAGGAGGTAAAGGTATTCATCTGTATCTAATTTGGAATAAACCGCAAGATGCACGAAGCGTTCGAGCTTACCTAAAGGAAATACTAGAAGAGCTGGGCCTTAAAAGTGGCACGGGTGGTATTGCCAAAGAAGAAGTTGAAATTTTTCCGAAGCAAGACCTTGTTGAAACGGGGAAGCTCGGAAATATGGTCTTCTTACCTTTATTTAATAAAAGCCTCCCGTTGGAGTCCAAAACACTAGAAGTGCTTACACACGAAGATATAAACAATATCAAATGGAAAGTTTCTAAGCCTATATCTGCGATGCAAGAAAAGGTAAGTCAAAAGTCACTAAATGATGTTGTTAAATCTGATCAGCTAAGCTCCCTTCTGCAAATGATAGACCCGGATATCGACTATGATCTTTGGCTTAAGGCCGGACTCGCTATTCACCACGAGACAAGAGGAAGCAACGAAGGCTTTGAGATATGGGATGCCTGGAGCGCTAAGGGGTATAAATATAAAGCAGGGGAAATGCGGCAGAAATGGAAGTCTTTTAAGGGTAGCACTGGGGAACCTGTGACCATTGCTACTCTAAAAAAGCTTGCGCGAGAGGCTTATGCTCTAAGCAAAGATGATGAATTTGATAACTTACGAGATATGCGAGCCTCGCGTTTTAGAGTTCACTCCTTAGAAGATATTATCCGTCGTCCTGCTCCGAAGTGGTTAATTAAAGACTTGCTACCCGAAACTGGGCTTGTGATGGTTTTTGGCAATACAGGGAGCGGAAAAACTTTTTTTGTCCTGGATTTGCTTCTCTCCATAGCGCGGGGCAAATCTTGGTGTGGAAGAGACACGATCCAAGGTCCCGTCGTTTATGTTGCAGCAGAGGGGTCCAGTGGCATCAGTAAGCGTATTAGAGTATATACACAGCATCATGGCTTAAATGAAGAAGCCCTTCCTTTCGGGGTCATTGACGCTGCTCCCAACCTAGTAGCAGATACCGATCATACTTCTCTCATAAAGGCTATCCGCGATTATGGCGGCGCTAAAGTCGTCGTTATTGATACGATGGCGCAAACATCCCCTGGGGCCAATGAGAATGCGGCAGAGGATATGGGATTGTATTTATCCAAATGCAAAGAAATCCAGAAAGAGTTAAACGCGCTCGTGATTATCGTTCATCATACTGGAAAAGACAGCGCACGTGGTGCTAGAGGCTGGTCAGGGCTAAAGGCGGCAATGGATACAGAAATTGAGATTACTAATACGAATGCAGGCACAAAAGCCAAGGTTACTAAACAAAAAGATGGGGAAATGGGGGATGTTTTCCGCTTTGATCTTGTGCCGATAATAAGTAAAGGCCCTGATGGGCAAACGGAAACAAGCTGCATTGTTCGGTATCTGGATGGTTTTGATGAAATTGAGAAAAAGCCGTCCGGTAAGCTTCAAAAAGCATTAATTAAAATAATGAATGGCTATGAAGCAAACGAAAAAGTTTCCAAAGCAAAGCTAATCCAAGAAGCGATGAAAACGCTAAGTACACAAAAAGAAGCTAAATCTTTGAAACAGGAGCGTAGAGACTCTTTTGTTCGTGCTTTGGAAACGCTTATTACTAAGGGGCTTCTTTTTAGCCATGAAGAATTTATTTTCCGCTTTCCTCCGCATTTAAAAAAAGCGGAGATTCTCGGTTTATATTAAGCGCCAAAGCCCACATTTTCCGCACAACGCTAGTGTAGTGCGGAATGTGGGAGGGATATATAAAAGTCGGGGGGTTTTTGGTACGAAACCGCCCCCTAACTCTTTAAGCTCAACTCGCAGGAAAATTCTAAGAGGAGTATTTTGACCCGCCTTAGCTATATTCTCACGTATGGATATCCAAGCGCTTCGGCGTAGTCATTGAGTGAGAGATCTTTCGAATATTTGCCGTTGCTGACCATGCCAGGGTTCCCACCCAACCCACGACAGTCCAACCTAGAAAAATATTCACAATTGTTATTGGCACCTTATTTAAATGGTGGCGCTGGAAAGCGATTAGGCTTGGAAGAAGGTACACTACTGCAATTCCAATGGCTGTTAAAAGCGCTAATAGTAAATCTGCGAGACTACCGAGAGGGCCTCCATCATCTCCAATGATGATTTGTGCAAATAAAGTAATAATGGTGACCATCGTAAGCAGACATACAAAGACTTTCATCTCTTACTTCACCCGGACGGTACGATAAACCCAGCCCCTAGCTTCCAAGCACTCTTTTATTAGTTTGTTACGAGTATTAGCGGCATAAAATGGGTTAGGGACAGCAGCTACAGCCTTTGACGCTTCGTATTGGCATGTACGCATGTCTGCACTTAGTTGATCGCCACTAGCGCCATCCTTTTGCCATGCCATTGGATGTTGTTTTACGGTGGCGCAGGAAGTCAAAGAAACCGATGCTAATGATACAGCTAGTACGAGCGAGATAGTTTTAAACATTGTTTACTCCCAAATAAAAAAGTCACCAGAGATGTCCTCTCTGGTGACCGGGAGTTAATAAGCCGCAGTTACACGACCGCGACGGCCTTTAAGCCGAGGCTTTGGACATACGCCGCCGCCTCCCGGCCATAATGGTCGAGAAGCGACGTTTTAACGGACGTCATCCGGTAACTGAGGGGTTATTAAGGCCCCGGTCTGCCACGAGGACAAACCAAGGCTATACTGTCTTAAAGTAGCTGGAATTACAATCGGATACAGAAAACAGACTAGAGTTTTCTTATAAAAAATGCTTCTATTAACTCTTTCAAGATGAGGGATAATTGTGAGTGCCGAACCATTTATCGAGCTAAATCGTACCTTTTTCGAGCTTCCTCGGAGCTACGCTCAAGAGGCTAAGGAGGACGATCTACAAATAGGCGATGCCCTAAGGTTAAAGGGAGGTCGGGATGTAAATTGGGACGTCCTGCTTAAGCAGTATCGCGTCATTTTATTAGCTGAAGCCGGTTCGGGCAAAACGATCGAAATTAGAGAGACGGCACGAAAACTTCAATCAGAGGGAAAGGCCGCTTTTTTTATACGTTTAGAGAACGTATCACTGGGCTTGAAAGAGGCTCTTGAAGGGAGCAGCTATGAAGATTTCCAGGCATGGTTAGTGTCGAATGATGAAGGGTGGTTATTTCTTGACTCTGTTGATGAAGCAAGATTGAAACATGCTCTCGATTTTGAACAGGCCGTAATAAAAATAGCGACTGAACTTCAGCCAGCCATGCAAAGAATACATGTCATGATAACTGGTAGGGTCGATGCGTGGAAACCCAAGAGCGATTTTCAGTTCTGCAATAGCCGTTTCCCGTTCAAGGACTCAGAAGAAAGCTCAACGGAAGAAGATGAGGTCGAGCTATCTCAAGACGATGACATTGACGATATATTCGATACGGGAAATACAAAATCTCAAGAAAAAAGAAAAACTGAAACAGAATTTAAGGCTTACTCAATCTCTAATCTAGATAGAGAGCAGGTAGAAAAATTTATCCAAGGCAGGGCCGTCTCCAATCCCCTCGAATTTCTAAAAGAAATGGATCGCAAGGATGTATGGGATCAGGGTGGTCGCCCACAAGATTTACTAGACCTCATAAATTTTTGGGTCAAACATGGGCGTATCGGATCACGTTTAGAGCTTATTGAGAATAGCATTCAAAGACGACTAGAGGAGCGTAGGGCGAACTCAGATGCTGCGAATCCCATCTCCCCGGATAAATTACTCGATGGGGCTAAATTAATCGCTGCGGCTACTACCCTGATGAAAGTATCCAATATCAGAGTTATTGATGGCAATGAAAACACTATTGGTATCAATATACGATTATTTCTATCCAATTGGACAACCGGGGAAAGCGATATAATTATAAGCCGCCCTATATTCAATAACTCGATTTATGGAGCAGTTCGTTTTTATCATAGATCAGCAAGGGAATATTTAACGGCAAAATGGCTTCATGATTGCCTAGAGAAAGGAACATCTCGGAAGCGGGTAGAAAATCTATTTTTTCAAAAAAAGTATGGTCTTAAAGTATTAATTCCTTCAATGAGACCTATTTTGGCATGGCTTGTTCTTTTTGATGAAAGAATTAGAAAGAAAGCCTGCGATCTTGAGCCTGAGATTGTTTTTGAGGGGGGGGATCCGAGCAGCCTTCCCCAGGAAGTAAGGAGTAAAATCCTTGCTGATGTATGTCTAAAGATTGCTATGGATACATCAAAACACTCAGCGACAAATTATGCCGCCGTTCAACGGTTCGCTAATCCTGATATTGCGAATGATATAAAAGCTTTAATTAGACAATATCGTCGGCGCAATGAAATCGCTTATTTCCTCGTTCGGATGATATGGCAGGGGCGTATTCACAAAGCTTTGCCGGAGGCGAAGAGTTTCGCGCTTGATAGTGAGACAGAAAAATATATACGCATTGCTGCAATTAGAGCGGTGAAAGAACTTGGCTCCGATATAGATTTTCAAGCAATACAAGCCGCTCTTCTTTCCCAAGTCAGTGAGATTGATAGGCGAGTCTTGGGGGAAGTGATTGAGCATCTACCCCCCTCTCCAGACGCCGTGGAGTGGATTGTTAAGGCTTTAGAAAAAGTTAAAGTTAAAGAAAAGTTTAGTAGCGATGGGCTGGGCCACTCTTTGGTAAGATTTGCTGAAAGCCTCACGCCTGACTTAGCTGCATTGTTTAGTAAGCATATAAACAACTTCTTAGAGCGTGAACCTGTAATAGAAAAAAGGTTCTGTATGGTTTCTGAGCGCTTTGGGTGGCTCATGAATTGCGGTGCAAGAGCTGTAGAAACTCTCATAAGCTCGCGACACCCAGAAGCCTTATGCGCTGAAAGCCTTTCCATACTTTCCAAAATTCCTCCATTCCAAGAGTACGCGGACTCGGAAGGAAGATCACTCACTACTGAAATCTCGGTGTTAGCTAAAAATTGGCCTGATCTTAACCTTGCCCTTTTCTGGAAGGATGTTGAGGTTACAAGGGAAAACTTGTTCTCAAAAAAGGAAAAGGCGCTAACCTATTTTTGGCAAGCTTACACCATTCGGCAATATTGGAACTTTGAAGCTATCGATTTTGATCGGGTCAAAGAAGATATTCTCAAGAGAGGTTTTTTAGACGATAAACTGGTAGCACTATCTTTGGCATTCCAGATATACAAGGAAAATGATCGCCCGGTTAAATGGAGAGAGCAGCTTAAAAAGCTGGTGGAAGACCATCCTGAATTAAAAGCAAGATTAGATGAGTTCTTGAATCCGCCAGCTCAAACTGAAGACCAAAAAAAACTTAAGCGTCAAGATGCCAATTGGAAACAGAAAGAGAAAAAAAGAAAAGCAAGTCGTGAAAAATACCATGCTGATTGGCTCGCGTGGTTAAATAAAAACTTTGCAAAACTCAAAGACGAATCTTTATTAAAAGAGACCTTCACTAAGGATCGATATTTAAATGCTCAATATTATTTATTAGAGCGTATGCGGAAATTGAAGGATGATTCTACCCATTGGACAAGAGGAAATTGGCAAGACCTAATCGAAGGCTTCGGTGATAATATAGCGAGAGCTTTTCGAGATGGCTTGCTGCTTTCTTGGCGACTTTATCAACCTAATCTGCGGTCTGAAAGTGACGATGAAGATGGTACGCCCATCGCTGTTATTTTGGGGCTCTCTGGCTTAGAAATTGAGGCTACAGAAATTGAAAATTGGCCTGATAGTCTTACTAAAGAGGAGGCAGGGCTCGCATGTCGGTATGCTTTTCATGAATTAAATGGATTTCCAACCTGGTTTCATAAGCTCCACCAAAGATTCCCTGATGTGGTTACATCCGCTATCTTAAAGGAGATAGACTGGGAGCTTGCGAATGGGCAGGATGGAAAGGAAAAGCATTATATTATTGATAAAGTAAGCTGGAGTGACCAAACGTTATGGAGCGGAATTGCACCCGAATTGTTGAAACGCTTAGAGGTGGAACCTTCAAGCTCAAAATATTTAAGCTATTTACTAAAAGTAATTCAAAGCAACGCAACGGTTTCTGACCAGCAGATTGCTCAAATTGCTGAAGAAAAGTGCAGGACGTTAAATGATCTAAATCATCTAGCGCAGTGGTACGCTGCATGGATAGGTGTAGAGCCAATTTTTGCTATTAAAAAGCTTTCTAAATTCCTTAAAACTATCAGAGAAAATTCAGAAGCAGTCCATTTTGCAATGAGTACGGTCGTTAATTTGGTGGGAGAAAGAAGAACCGGCGCGAATGCCAGAGAAGCTTTCAAAACGCCGAAACACCTAAAGAATATATATTTATTGATGCATAAATATATTAAAGCCGAAGAAGACATTGAGAGAGCCGGCAAGGGAGTGTACTCCCCTGAACTGAGAGACAATGCACAGGATGCAAGGAATAGCCTTTTTGCAGCTCTGACTAAAATTCCGGGAGAGGAAACTTACCGAGCTTTGGTGGAGCTATATAGAAAGCACCCCTATCAAAGAGCGCGTACATGGATGATGCATAGTGCAAGGGAGCTTGCCGAGAAGGATGCCGATTTGCCCGCTATGACAGATAAAGAGTTCTTAAGCTTTAAAAATTCTCTGGAACGCCCATATGATGACTGGTCAAAGTTTTTGCAATTGAAGCCGAGCTTTTATGGGGTGGGGATTAATTTGAATGATATGTGGACGGCCTTTAAGAGGCGGCGTTAGTGAAAAAGCAAAATATTTCAGATGCATCTTATAAGTATGAGAAAAACTGGCTTCACTTTCTGGCATAGAAGTCTATTCCCGCTAAGTTCGCCTTCGTTTGCTGTTATCTCGCATATGTGGGGGCATCTGTTTAATTTTTCTTATTTGATGTTTGTTATTCGACTTTCTGAAATATAGCCAAAGCTGGGTAACAATGTTTCTACGGTTTTTGCCATAGCTTTATCGCATAAGTGCGCGTAATGGCGTGAAGTAATTCGGGTATCGGCATGTCCCAGTAGCTTAGATATCGTTAAAAGATCAGCCCCAGCTTGTGCTAATAGTGAAGCATACGTATGGCGCAATTCGTGGAAGCCTACAGCTGGTTCAATCCTTGCGTTTTTATTCGCCTCCATCAGTAACCGAACATGATGGTTCCGCCCCCAAGCTGAGCCATTTTCTTTTTGAAAGACTATCTGACCGTTTCTGCCAGCTATTACTGCTCTAAAAAACTCTTGTCCCTGTGAAGAAAGCGGGATATGGCGGCCCCTGCCACTTTTAGACGGCTGAATATAAATATGCTTTGTATCCAAGTTCACATCCTTAGCTTCTAAATTAGCTAGCTCTGAGTATCTTGCACCAGTGAATAGAGCTGCACGTATTAACTCACGAAGATGAGGGTCGCTGGCGTTAATAAGGCGCATGCATTCAGTTTCTGTTAAAAAGCGAACTTTTGGCTCATCAACTTTCTCGAAAGGCTTTACGCGTCTCCACGAAACATCATCACAGACAAGTTCATCTTGGAAAGCTTTATTAAGCATAGCTTTTAGTGTAGATAATGTCCTGTTAGCTGATGCTTTACGGGCTCTCTTCTCATGATCTGTCTGTGGTTTCCGCCTGTACTCTTGCTTTTTGTTTGTTTTTGAACGGTTGCGTGCTGGTGTTGCAGCAAGCTTGTGAAGCCAATCCTTAATTTCTTTGGTAGTCAATTCGTTCACGAGTTTGTCCGCAAAGGTGGGTAAAATATGAGCACGTATTCCTAAACGTGTTTCGATATATCCTTTACGATGATCTTTGAACCAGGCCAGATACCTTTCGGCTACCTCAGCAACCGTTATAGGGGTCTGCGGTATATAGCCCATAGCTTTCTGCTCTTGATGCTGAAACCAAGCGCGGGCCTTCTCTTGAGCTTGATAAAAATTGAGTACAGTCACGCCATCTGCATCCTGCACATCGTCTGCTTTCCCGAGCTGGACTTTAATATAAGGGGAGCCGGATTTCTTATTATTTAGACGAAGTCGAGCAAACCATTTCGTTGCATGGCTGCCCTTGTAATAGCCGATATGGGCCTTTTGAGAAATTAGTCGCCAATAAGGTTCTTTTTGGATGGTAAGTTGCTCGCGAGCTTTGCGTGTTTCAAGCTTTGCATCTCTGACGGTTCTTGCCATTGGATAGCCTCTCCAGATTTTCGGTATTTTTTCGGTATTAAAAGTAGATGAAAATGAATATACCGTCATGAACGGTAGTAAGACAAGTCTTTGATTATACATGCTTTATCTACGTTCACTAACGTTCACTGATGAACACTTTACAACTCTTTCACAGATGTAACAGGGGTTCGAATCCCCTAGGGGACGCCAATCTTTTCAAAGACATAGCCCGCTTTCGAGCGGGCTTTTTGTTTGCTTGTATAACATTTGTGTAATAAGCCGTACGAAACTATCCGGTGTCTAAATAGACAGAAAGGGCTGGAAAGATGACGTTTGATCAAATAGCCGCACAGCTTTAGCCCATGTCTGCTTTCACATTATTTCTGGTGGTGTCTCAGTTTGAAATCTAAAGCTGATCTATTTATTTTTTCCAAGGATATGACAATATAGCTTCTTCATGATCTGTGAGGATCGGAGCCCACCTATGAGCAAATTTATTCAAATCTTTTCCTTGGTCGGTAAAGTTGTTTTTTACTAAAATCCAAGTCTCACCAGTGCATTTATCTAATTTAATTGGCTGAAGATCAGGGCTCGTATAAATCTCATAACATTGATTTTGGCTAATTTTACTTTCGTTAAGGCACCCAGTCAGGAGAAGGGGGATTAAAAGAAAGGGAATAAATCTCATTTTTGGTATCCTTTTTGTTTATCTTCAAAATACGCATCCATCATATCAACAATATCTTTCACTTCCCAAAGTTTTTCAGTCACCTTTGCAGCCATAGCAGGAGTAATTTTATTCAAAGATTTGTGCTGGCGAACAAAATTATAATACATGAAATGCAGGGCGATTGCATGGCAATGGTTCTCAATCTTCTTGCTGAAAGCATTGGTAAGGCGCGTAAAGCGGCGCATTGACATACGCATGGTCAGGTTTTGACGCTCTGCATAGGAAGTGCTGATATGTTTTTTATCAGGTGTGCCGTTGATAATACCTTTTTGTGCGCCGACCACGTGGGCGGGGCTATAGCGCTTCTGGCCTTCTGTTGTAGAGCCGTACAGCTTTATAAGCATGGCATAGTCAATATCCGCGCCAAATGCACCCTCAACAGCAGAGAGGTAAGGCTTATGACCGTCAGAGGTCAACTGGATACGACTAGCCATGCGGCTTGCTAAATCCTGCATAAAATCGCTTGCGGCTTCTGCGTCACGGCTACCAATACGCCAAGACGGAACAATCTTTGTATCGGCATCAATGGCTGTCCATGTCCACACGTCACCAGCTTCGCCTTCCATGCCTTCTGGCACGTTCTTTTGTTTGGAATACACGAAAGACCAGATTTCATCGACCTGTACACGCTTGCAGGGCAGATTGCGCAGGTTCGTATCTTGATACCATGCACAAGCTTCACCAGACTCAACCAGCAGCTTTGTAACGGTGTTAATTGATGCGCCTGTAATACGGCTTGTTGCGCGAAGGCTGTTGCCCTCTACGAGAAGCTGGAGAATTTGAGCGCGTTCTTTTGTCGATTTCTTATTCATACTTATAGAATATAATAGTTTTTAATGATCGTCAAGCATAAAGTTCAGTTTGATTCTTTTGTTAAAACAATGGCGATTACGGAATCTGGAAACAAAAACCGTTTGACTATTTAAGCAGTGATTGGTATATAATGGGGGTACAGGACGGCTTTTATAGGCCGCCCCGTACCCGAAAGGGTTATATTATCATGTGCCACCTTCCTTTCTTTGACGTTTGGTTGTGTAGTTCTTGGTAGTATTGGTGGAGGTAGAGGGGCTTGCACCCTCGGGCGTCAGTTTAGGAGACCGTGCCCACACTATGTTACCCCCATTTATCTAAGCATATTTTCAAAATCCTCAGAAGTTGACGCTTCTGAGGATTTTTCTTTCAGAACCCACTTTTTATCAGCCAAATCAATCACACCGTCTACTTTCAGGCGGCTTAATTGTGGAGATAAAGAAGACCGTTTAATCGGATACTCAGGCCACCGCTCATTGCAATAGTCCAGAATATCGTTAGAAATCGCACCTTCCGTGAATTTCTCGGAAAGTGCGATTTTAATTTTGTCTTTGAAGGTCATGTCGGAGGATTGACGCTTAACTGTCGCATCGAAAGAATCGGAGAAACCCCGTACAGCGTCCAAGGCGGCTTTGATTTTCTTTTTTTCAGAATCCAAGTCTTTGATTTTATTAGAAATAATTTGGAGTTCTTGCTTGAGTTTTTCTTCGATGTTCGACATTGACTGCCCTTTCTGTTACCAGAGTATAGGGCGGGTTAAAATTAATCAAGAAAAAGATGTTAATCAACGGTTAAATAATTCGAAGTCTAATCTTCTTGTTCCCATCGCTTGGCGGCAGCCTTTTGGCTTATTTCCTTGCGCTTTTCAGGGGTAAGGGACTTTGCGCGTTCACTTCCGCCCTTTAAGCCAGCCTTGCGCTTCTTTGCATCCGTGGGCTCTGGATAGGAATTGCCTTCCTCTCCGGTAGCTATATCAGCTATCAGCTTTGCCAATTGGTTCGGGTCACGAGGTCTTTTTGGGTTCTTTGCCATCTTTTAAGTATGGCATAACGCGCTGGTCATTTCAAATTCGTTAATTTTCAAACTGAGACACTACCTTATTTCTAGAACATTTGCCTTTTCCCGCGGCCATGCTACACTAGAACAAAAAGTGAACATTATGGCCAAGCCAATCCGTCCTCCCGCCGCCGCGCCCCTGGGGCTGGGGTGGCTTTATATCGACTTTAACAGCTACTTCGCGAGTGTGGAGCAGCAGATGGATCCGCGTCTACGCGGCCGGCCGATTGCGGTCATCCCCGTCGAAACCAAGGCGACCTGTGCCATTGCGGCGAGCTATGAGGCGAAGGCCTTTGGTATTCGCACCGGCACGCCCGTGTATGAAGCGAAGAAGCTGTGCCCCGAGTTGATCTGTGTCTTGGGGCGGCACGAACACTACATCGAATATCACGAACGCATCCTTGATGAAATTGACCGTCATCTACCTGTCGATCAGGTCTGTTCGATTGATGAAATGGCTTGCCGCCTGATGCGCAACGAAACCTCGGTCGCGCGGGTGACGCAAATTGCCGCCGCCATTAAAAAAGGGCTCGCCGCGAATATCGGTGAATACGTGCGCTGCTCAATTGGAGTCGCCCCCAATAAATATCTGGCCAAGGTGGCAACCGATCTGCAAAAACCCGATGGGCTGACCATTCTACACCCCGCCGATCTGCCGCATCGCTTGCTGCAGCTGACATTGCGCGATCTGCCGGGCATTGGCGCTAACATGGAAAAACGCCTGAACCATGCGGGTATTCACGATATGGCAGCCCTGCTGGCGCTATCGCCCAAGCATATGCGCGCCGTCTGGGGCAGCATCTGGGGAGAGAAAATGTGGTATTACCTGCGCGGCCACGATCTGCCCGACGCCGAAACCAAAACCGGCAGCATCGGCCATAGCCACGTGTTGTCGCCTGAATTACGTCTGCCGGCGACGGCCTATCAGGTGGCGCGTCGTCTTTCGGCCAAGGCGGCGGCGCGGATGCGACGGATGGGTTTTTACGCCAGCCGTTTTACCCTGTCGGTGCGACTGGAAAACGGCCCCGGCCTATCGGCTGAGGCTGCCTTTGCTCCCGCTCAGGATAGTTTCACCTTTTTGAAGTGGACCGATGCTCTCTGGGCCGATGTGGTGCGCGAAACGGGTGGGCGGCGCCGCATCAAGAAAATCGGCGTGGTGCTGCATGGCTTGACGGCCGAGAAAGATCTGAATGTACAGGGCGATTTATTCTCAGCCCCCGTTGGCAAAACCAACCCCAGCCGCAATGATAAAATCTCCAAGGCGGTGGACGCCCTCAATCACAAATTCGGCCGCGATACGGTGACTTTTGGCATGACGCCCCAGCAAAGCAAATCAACCTTTACCGGCACTAAAATCGCCTTTACGCGCATTCCCGATATGGAAGAGTTTTTGGAATAATCAGCCAAAGGCTTTTTTATAGAGGGCGACATCAAAGCCCACATAGATCGTCTTGCCAGCGACAATCAACGGGCGCTTGATCAGGGACGGGTTATCAAGGGCGGCTGCAAGTGCGCTTTTGGCGCTCATCTTGTCGCGCATAGTCTCGGGCAGGGCGCGCCAGGTGGTACCCTTACGGTTGATGACGGCCTCCCAGCCCAGGTCTGCAATCGCCGCAGCAATCACGCCCTTGTCGGCACCTTCTTTTTTATAATCGTGGAAGGTATAGGCAACGCCGTGCTGATCAAGCCAGGCGAGGGCTTTCTTGACGGTGTCGCAATTTTTAATGCCGTATATCTCCAACATAACAGTCATTTTGGCGGCCTTGGTGCCGAAAGCAAGGGGTAATAAAATTTCAACAAAAAGATCTTGCATATACTCACAAAGAGTATAAATATCTTCAATATGAACATAAGGGCGGCGAATCATACCGCCAAGACAATAACAGGAGCCCCGCCATGACCATCCTCAACGCCATTCGCAGCAATATCATCGATACCGACAGCTACAAGGTGTCGCACTGGCGTCAATACCCGGCCGGGACGGAATATGTGTCGAGCTATATCGAGGCCCGCTCCAGCCGTTACGCCAAGGCACTTGGCGAGGAATACGATTTCGCGCAGTTCTTTGGCCTGCAAGCATTTTTGACTGAATATCTGGCGAAACCGGTGACACAGGAAGATATCGACTTGGCCGAACTGGTTTTTGAAATGCATGGCGAGCCGTTCAACCGCGCAGGCTGGCAATATATTGTAGATGTTCACGGTGGCAAATTGCCCATCGAGGTGCGTGCGCTACCCGAAGGCACCGTCGCCCGCACCAGCAACGCCATGGTCGAAATCATCAATACCGATCCCAAATGCTATTGGCTGACCAGCTATGTCGAGCCGGCCTTGTTGCGCGCGGTGTGGTATCCGACCACGGTCTCGACCAAGTCGCGCGTCCTCAAAGAAGTCTGCCGCGCGTATCTCAACGACACGGCCGAGCAAACCGACGGCATTCTCGATTTTATGCTGCACGATTTTGGCGCGCGCGGCGTCAGCTCGATGGAATCCTCCGTGCTGGGTGGCATGGCGCACTTGGTCAATTTCAGCGGCACCGACACCGTCATGGGCATGATGGGCGCCCTTGGCTATTATAATGCCGATTTTCCAGCGAAACTGGCGGCGAATGGCGGTAATGCCAAACAGGCGATGATCGCCACCCTGCGCGAGATGAAGGCAAAAGGCGAGCCACTGCCGGCTTTTTCCGTCGAAGCGTCCGAACACTCGACCATGACCATCAAGGGCCGCGACGGCGAAGCCGAGCAGATCAAGGCGCTGATTGATCGTGCCAAGACGGGGCGCATCGTCTCCATCGTCTCGGACAGCTATGATTACTTCAAAACGGTTGAGATGCTCTATGGCGAGGCTTTCCGCGAAGATATACTCGAGGCCGGTAAAAACGGTGGCCGCGTGGTCATTCGTCCGGACAGTGGCGACCCGGTTGAAGTGGTCGTGCGTACCTTGCAAATCCTTGATGAGAAATTCGGCACGACGGTCAATGCCAAAGGCTACAAGGTGCTGCCGGCTTGTGTGCGTGTCTTGCAAGGTGACGGGATTGATCTCACCAGCATGACTGCTGTGTTAGAGGCGGTGAAGGCCGCTGGTTACAGCGTGGAAAACGTTGTATGCGGCATGGGTGGCGGTTTGCTGCAAAAACCCACCCGCGACGATCT
>JAIXUW010000291.1 GCA_027483355.1 Alphaproteobacteria bacterium | reverse complement strand
TGCAGGTTGCCCGTGTTCTGGGGCGCAATCTCCCAGCACAGGTTGCGCAGGTCGTTGAACTCCAGGTTGATGCGCACCTCGTGGTACTGCAGCGCAATCAGGGGCAGCGCCAGACCAGGGTTACGGCAGAACCAGAACTGCAGGGGGATATACAGCGTGTAGGCAGGCGCGCAGTTCACCACCTCGTTCGCAGAGTTCGGCTCGCCACCCGCGCAGTCATCGTCGCAGCCCTCGCCACCCTGCACCAGCAGGTTGGTCAGCACAGGCACGTTGCCAACCATCTTGGCGTAGCCCGCCTGCTTGCCAGGCTCCTGCGTGAGCTCATTCCAGATGTGCAGCCAGTTACCGTAGTGCTTGTCGATGCGCTGGCCACCGATCTCAATCTCCACATTCTTGATGAGGTTGTGGCCCACCCAGTTGAGCCAGCGGAACTGCGCACCAGAGCCGTCGCTGGGCTGCAGCGTCACCTGAGGCAGCGTGGCCTGCAGATACATGCGGTGGATCAAGTCACCGTTGCGCTGGATCGTGCACGTCACACGCTTGCCGAAGCCAGGAGAGCCGTTGAACGGGTTCTCAATGGACTCCATGGCGAAGTTCGTGTGGCGGCGATACACCACCTTGAAGAAGGTAATCTGCGGGTTACCCGTCAGATAGACGTCCTGGGCGCCGTAGGCCACGAGCTGCATCAAACCACCACCCGTCATTTGTGTTTATACCCGTTCCAAAGAAAAAAACTCCCGCGGCGGCCCAACTCTCTTCAGCCCTGTGGGAGCGTGCCGGGGAATATGTGCCTCCTGGCCCGAATTTTAGAGGATTTTGATGCCCGTGCCGGGGACTTCTTTTTTTGGAACTAGCCGCCGCCCGCCATCCGCCCTCTTTGCCCCTCTGGAGCCTAAACCAACGACCGGTCTGCGGAGTAGCAAAGCTACCATGAAACCCCAGGCCGCATTCTTTAAAATCAGACCTACAAAGCGGAGCAATCCTGAGGCCCGCACCACCCTTGACAGTTTGCATCAGTTTACTGTTGAAAAAATGTTTGAAAAAGAACGTGAATTAACTATACTCAAAAAAGAGGTTGCTGATATTATTCAAACCTGTAAAGAGGTAAAAGATGAAATTGAGTATGAGCAACTCCAGAAGCGAAAGCGGCAGATTGAGAGAGAGATTGAAAAGCGTGCGGAGCGAGGCGAACTACTGGAATATTATCTCGACACGGGAGATATTTTGTATAATTATTACGAAATCCAGGATAAAATTCAAAAAGGTGTGGAGCCTGCGGTGAAGCGCACGAGTGTAAAAGCAAAACCTGGCTCTGTCTTAGCAGCTCTTGAATCTGCTGCTGCGGTTGAAGGAAATGAGATTGTAGAGTCTTCTGCTGGAAATGGCTCTGGAGGTGAGATTTTGCGACGGGATAAACTGCTAGAGGAGTATCTGTTAAAGGTGGACCCTGAGCACGTGCGCAGCACAGGCGAGATAGGACACGACCCCTATGGAGAGTGCCCGTGTTGCTTGACGGAGATGATTTTCAGCAGCAACGAAGCCCTATTTACCTGCACAAAGTGTGGTCATCAGGAGTTTGTTCTGATTGATTCGGATAAGCCGAGTTACAAGGACCCACCACGCGAGGTTAGTTACTATGCCTACAAACGCATCAATCATTTCAATGAGTGGCTGGCACAGTTCCAGGCCAAGGAGAGCACGGAGATTCCGCAGGAGGTGTATGAGGCCATCTGCACGGAGCTGAAAAAGGAGCGGATTATGGACTATCGCACCCTCAGTCGCCAAAAGGTGCGCGAGATTCTTAAGAAGCTGAAATACAACAAATACTATGAGCATGTGCCGCATATCATTAATCGTCTGAACGGCCAGAATGCACCTGTGATGTCACGGGAGATTGAGGAGAAGCTGCGATTCATGTTCAAGGAGATTCAGCCGGCATTTCAGAAGCATTGCCCGAAAGACCGCAGCAATTTCCTTTCGTATTCCTATGTGCTCTATAAATTCTGCGAGCTGCTCGAGCTGGACGAGTATTTGTCGTCGTTTCCTTTACTAAAGAATCGCGACAAGCTCTATGTCCAGGATAAGATTTGGGAGAAAATCTGCGAGGAGCTGCGCTGGCAGTTTATACGAAGCATCTGAGGGAGGTCTGCGGACTGGCGGGCGGCCAAAAGTGTAGGGGATTTCCCCTACACTACACTCTGCGCGTATTTTTTCCGCTTAAAAAAGTACCCCGGAGTCCAGAAAATGTATCTGTATGTGATGACCCTACACCCAAACGGACTTCCGACTGCATCTGCTGCGAAGCCGGCAGGAGTCACACGCGACATGACATCTTTAGAGAGATGTGTGTGGGGTGATGGAGCACTCCACACGAATATTCCAACGCGGGCGAATACCAATCTGCAGCTCCGCAGCGACCCCCCTCTTGGCATGGTTCCCAGTGAACTATTCCCCGCCCCTTTACAGGCATATAATGATGTATGCGTTCCCCAAATCTACGACGCAGTCGTTCAGGAGGTCGGAAAGGAGAAGCCTGCGTTTGGCCTGCGCTATCTTCAGTTGGAGGAGGCCATCGAGCCAGCCACTCTAGAGCGTGTGCTTCAGCAGTATTATAGGTTTCATTTTGAAAAGGCGGGTCTGAAGTTCGTGTTTCAGGTCCGGCGTATCGAGTTTTCTGGAGGGATTCCTGACACTGTGCGGGCGAAGCTGAATGATCTGTCAGGTGCAGCGATGGAGTTCAGTGTAGGGTGTAAGGATGGACAGAAAGTTGCTACGCCATATCGCTACCCGCCGAACTCCCTTTCTACCGTCGAAAATGTAGGTCTATTTGTGAAATTTCTGGAAGCCACGGCGGCCATGGAGGCAGCTACATCGGCCTGGGAGAAGTCACAAAAGGCGGAGGAGGCGAGTGAGACTGCCTGGCTGACGTCATCAGATGAATACGGAAGCTATGCGGCTGCTTTTACGGAGGCGCCAATACCTGTAAAGCCGGTGGCTGTGCCAAAGTCGGTGCTCGCGGGAAAGCATAGAGTGTTGGTATTTTCATTGCCTAATGGGAAATCTATTAATCGGGTGCTGTTCCCCTGTGAGCTGACGTCATATGTGACAGAGGAGATCTTTCCTGAGCTGAAGGTGAAGGCTATCCATTGTTCTACTCTACAGGAGGAGGTGCCCTTTCTGATGGATGCTAGCATCGAGCAGCTGACAACCTATCTGAAGGGGGGCGCGGGGGGCGCGG
>JAIXUW010000214.1 GCA_027483355.1 Alphaproteobacteria bacterium | reverse complement strand
CCCTTGGCGAGAAGCCTGGATAAAGGGGCTTCCGCTATCGCTACAGCCCCTTTATCCAGACCACCACAACCACAAAATCCTAACTTATCGGCTGGACTCTAAATTGGGGGTTGACCAGAGCTCGCCTTCATAGCCCCCCTTTGTGCGCTTACCGACCTGGACGTTACGCCTAACAAAATACCCTTGATGCTCATACCATTCAGCAACGAGCTGTTCTAAAAAATTAGCCATTTACAACCCTAAATTATTAAATACGGTTCCAATCTGTTGATTTCATACGTCTCAAGTTTTCCTCAACAACCTTATAATTTTCGGTAGCTAAGAAGTGCAATGAAATTGGACGCACGGCTAATGCTGCCTGATAGACCAAATTATTTATGCGGCAATTTGTCTCTTGCCCACCAGCAAAACAATTACGCGGGGAAATATTTCCGTACCCCATATTAAACCTCTTTGAAAGGTTAACACATTCGCCAATATATCGTGGGATACCATCAATCAGGAATAAATAAACACCGCTTTGCTGGTAATGATTGGGGATTTTGAACTTACAGAACGGCCCTGTGCCATATTTGTTAATGGGGATATTTTTTAGATTCTTGTACCGCACTTGCGGCATGTAATCTTTAACCGAGCCATCTTCGTTTCTGACGGGGTCAATGTCACAGACAAATACAAAATCATGGTCGCCTAGCTTCATACAGCGATTTTTCCTCGTAATACATCTATAAGCGCCTTCATAGCAAAGGTATCTAGCCCACAATATTCCTCAAGCCCAGCCCACAACTCATGAACTTTCTCTGGGGCCGTTTTATTCAGAATAAAATCGAGATATTTCTGCGATGCGTCCTGCCCATTGCTGATGTTAAGCCCCTCATAAGACAGCCCCAGGACATGCGCGGGCAGCACTCTTTTAATCGATGCAGAACTGTGCTGATCTGGATGGTAAAGCCAGCGGTTCTTGAATGGGACAAGTAGATCAATCATACGAGCATTTATCGCCGAGATTGCGACGGCATGCTGAGGATAGTCAAGCATCAGCTTCTCATTGACGCCTTTTTCAAAGGGCTGATTGTAGACAATAATAGTACCGTCAGTGCCGCAAAGACAGATCAGGGCATCGATAAACGCCGGTCTGGGATCGCTACGCTCTTTGTGCAAAAACTCGCGGTGCTTCAGTTTAGCGCCTGGTGTTTCTTCGATATGCAGCGAGAACTGAAACGGGATTGTCTGGAAGGGGCGCGTTCCCTCAAATATTGGAACGGCCGAAGCAATCGTTTCATAGTCCAGGTAATATAGCGGATACTGCAAGGTCGCCAGGAACTCGCGTATCTTGTCGGGGTTAAATTCGACCTGGCCGCTAACGTAGCTTTGAACATCCTTCCCTTTGGTACCCTTCGGTATCAAATGTGCGGGAAGTCTTTTCACCTCATAGCTGCCGAGGCTTTGTACGACCTCGTCTGCCTTTTTTCCGGTAAGGACATTATATATAGAATAATCGGGAACACCGTTCCAGCAATGCGCAATATAGTCGCAATCGAAAGGTTTGAAACAGCGGGATCCGATCTTGGCCTGCGGCTCATCTGTGCAGGCTAGAGTCGCATGCAAAGAGGGGATCATGTCATTGACGTCTGACTGTTTTGCAAGCACAAGCGCCGTTATATCTTCCAATTTGAAAAGCTGCTGCGGATCAACATCGCCTTGGCGCTCGTATTTATTGTCGATCAGCATCATATGGCAACGGTTGATCTGGAACCCGGCTCCCGTGAAAACTCGATACTGAAAAGCCATATCGTCATAATGGTAATCTTTGACGCCGGTCGAGCCTTTTACCTCGATCATGTCCCAAGTGTCTGTACCTGGAACCTTGCGTAAGATATCGATCCGAGCATGTGTTGCGTCTTGTGTATGGATGGCGGTGGCTTCAAAAATCACGGTGTTCCCCGCCGCAACAAAGGCATGCGTCGCATCAGCCCCCTCGTCAGTTTTATAAAAAGGAACTGTTATCTCAACACCGTCGGGGAAGTATTTCTTCGCCCAATCGCCGACTTGATTGCCCGCATTAAAAATTGCCTGCTTCGTAACATCCACTGGCGGCGTCAGGTCCTTGCGGTTCAAAGAGAACCACAGCGCCTTTGGGCATTGGCAGCCCTTCACGTACTGGCTCTTAGAAAGCATCGACTTCACCCCACTATACCTTTGCAATAAAAAAAACTTAAAATGGGATTTCGGAGTCCATATCACTTCTGCTTGAAGCTTTGATTGAATTACTGTTTGGATCTCGGGGAAGAAGACTTTGTAGAAAAATTAAATCTTCGTTCCAGTCTTCAACTGCTCTACTTTGTGCCGGATTATTTCGTGCCCTGAAAATATTTGCATTAATATGACGTAGCATTTTTTCTAACCGCTTTACAGTTAACGGATCTCCCCATGCATCCTTGTATGGCTGGCTGACCGTTGCAGGGAGGTTGATTGTGAAAAATTTAATCAAGAAAGCCAGCCTGCGATTACGGGGCAACCCATTGTTCCCAACAGTATATCCCAACAGCTTTAAAGGGCTAATCTGCTCTAAATCCCAATCCTGTTCATTAAATCCCTCTTGCGGAGTGTACACGAACTCATCGTATGCATCCGCGAGATCCTCCATGGTTTCAAAAGACGTTTCCCCTTCAGGGGTCTGCTTTTTCTCTTCCGAAGTAAATGACCTGAAGCCTCTATGCTCCTCGTCCACCAGTTCCCCATTTTCATCAAACCAATCCACTGAATCGACATGATTAAAATGAATATCACATGATGCCTCATCCTCTACCGCGCCCTTCAGTGCCAACACAACGTAGTCCAGCCACAAAGGATACGAAAAAGGATGAGTTCTCCCGACATACGCGCCAACGATGTTCTCTGATTTGCCATCTGATGGCATATAATTGATCTCTATGCGAGAGTGCTCAGGATGATGCTCAAGCCTGATTTTTGCTTGCGCCGTATGGGGAATATCTTGAGATAACCGAAAGGCGAGATATTCTACAGCACGAATTAAGTCCAAATGATATGCCATGCGTGAAAATCCCTTACAGAGCGCACAAATATAAAACATAGAGCGATGTTGTCAAGTTATGGTATACGGCATTAGTTGAGCAATGGTTGCGACCTTTTAGGCACGTTCCTCAGCCAGCATGATGTCGATATCCCGTTCGTAAATGCGCTCAATCGCCATAACCTACCTTTCAAACAAAACGGCCGCCGGATTCCTCTGGTGACCGGGTGCATGTATTGTAACAAAATACCTGTTAACAATACAAAGTGGCCTGTTACCGCCGTACAAAAGGCCTGTTATTTTTTAATAATATTATTGCTCTAAAAGATAACTATGTTGGCATTTCAAAGCAGGGGCTCTTAAGAAGCGCCCCGGCGCACGACAAAAACATCAGAAAAGCCTGTATTTCCCTGTTTTAACAGGCAATGCGGCTGCTATCATAGAGATGGCTGTGAAGAGCGACTGTGCTCCACCGCCATTTACCTTCAGCCTTTGCCGAAAGCTGAGAAACAAGCGCAGTAATCCCCGCGTGTGGCACACATTCCCGATCGCCCACTTTTGCCAAACCACTGAGAAATCCGGAATTCACGCAAGATGTCCTTCTTTTCTCAGAAGGCTTTTTTTCAGTTCGGCAAAAAACAAAAGGGTCAGGCGATTTCAAAAGTCTGGCGAATGAGTCTTCCGACAAAGGCATCCGAGAAACCTTCGCGCGCTGCGATCTGTTCCAAGGTTTCACCTTGAAAATGGGCATCGCGCCAGACGAAACCCCGAATAAGATTTCGCAGTTCTTGCGGCGGTAAATCAAAAATATCCTCTTTTTGCTTATCAGGCTGTACGATGATAACCCCTTTAAGCGCCCGCTTCGTCTCATACGGCAAAACAATCTCGTAAACCAATTCGGCTGAGGGAGTCTCAATTTTCAACTCAAGCTCCTTTGAAGCATACTTACATAGCACAGGTCGGTTGATTTTGATTGTAAGGCTATCAACATCAACGACAACTCTTTGCACAGCATTCACAAGATCTGGCAATTGATCAGAACTCGATGCGATTAAATTAAGAATCTTATGATCATCAAGACCAAGTATCTCTGCCGCCTTCTTTTGATTGCGCAATAAGTCTTCGATAGCCTTGTGCACAAATATCTCAATCTCGTGTGCCGGGATACGCGCTATCACCCCTTTTGGGTGTTCTCGATACTGCAGCAAGTTCTGACTGATATAATAGCGATACCGCTTGCCGCGCATATGGGTAAAGCTGGGTGTATAAAGATTACCCCCAATATCATAAACCTTACCTTGTAGCGGCTTGGGCTCATCAGGCAACCGACGTGTTCCGCGTGGCTTAGCTGCATGAGCAATCTGCTTCTCCTGCACCTTATTCCAGAGTTCTTCTGACATGATGGCCGGATGTTGCCCATCATGAATTTTATCCTTATGCCGAATCTTTCCAATAAAAATAGGGTTTCTAAGAATATGCTGTAAGGAACCGCGCGTCAGGTAATAATCACCCGTTTTATTTCCCTTCATCGATGCGCGCAATGGCGTTTTAATATCGCGCCGACGCAAATCTGCCACTAAGTGACTGATACTTTCGATCTCAAGATACCGTTCATAAATCGCCCGGATAAATTTGGCATGTTCCTCATTTGGAATAAGCTGCCGATCCTTAATGTCGTAACCTATCGGCGGCACTCCACCCATCCACATACCTTTTTTCTTGCTGGCCGCAATCTTGTCCCGAATGCGCTCTCCCGTAACTTCACGCTCGAACTGTGCGAAAGATAAAAGCACATTAAGTGTCAGGCGTCCCATCGACGTTGTCGTATTAAATGATTGCGTAACACTGACAAACGTAACGCCATGTTGATCAAAGACTTCTACTAGTTTTGCAAAGTCCATTAAGGATCGCGTCAACCGGTCTATTTTATAGACGACAATGATATGGACTTTCCCGGCTTTGATATCAGTTAACAACTGCTGTAAAGCGGGACGGTCCATCGTGCCACCTGAGAAACCACCATCATTGTATTGTTGCTTAACGGCTGCCCAGCCTTCAGACTTCTGGCTTTGGATATAAGCAAGACAGGCTTCGCGTTGCGCATCTAAAGAGTTGAATTCTTGATCAAGACCCTCGTCGGAAGATTTTCGTGTGTAGATAGCGCAATATCTTGTTTGCGGCTTCACGCTTTCTTCTCCTTTTTATGTTTAAGGCCGAAGAACGCCCATCCATTCCAACGCGACCCAGCAATCGTTGAGGCAACCTCGGATAAGCTGGTATATTTTTTACCTTTATGAGAGAACCCACCGTCATCCAAGACAGTCACAGTATGACGCTCACCCTTCCAGTTTCGGATCAGCTTTGTTCCCGGCTTTATGCCGACCTGGTTCTCCCTAAAACATTCCTGATTCCTTCGATATTGAGCAATTAAATGATCAAGCCGCTTTTGTTGCCCTGGCTTTAAGCCTTGACCATTCAATTCACGCTGTTTGTATTCAAGACTTTTCTCCAGCATTACCCGGCCAATGCGCGCATGTGGCTGAAGCCCCCACAATTCCGCCCACTTTCGGCGCAGTTCCTCAATTAGCAAGCCTGTTATATTGTTATCAAAATTTGCTATTTTCTTCACGTAGGACACCTTTCATGTGTCCATACACGCTCTATTCGCAGAGGAAGTCCAGTTAAATAGGGTACTAGATAAGATTAGTATGAGAGCAGATAACTAGCTGCTTAGCTCCACGTGTCATTGCAACATAAAGGTGCTTTCGATCCATCGTTGAGGGATCGAGGATAACCGCAACATCAGACTCTAGTCCTTTTAAAAGTAAAGTGCTACCAACAGTACGTTTAGCCAGTGGGCGGCCAATAAGGCGCGCTTGTTCTCGCACATTAATCGCAGCCTCAGCGGGAGTGATGTTGTTGCTGTTGCAAGCATTTAATACTTTTAAGGCCGCCTGTAAAATAGCAGGACGGTACACACGTACACCGCTCTGTTTATTAATTTCACTCAATATATTGGCTGCGTTCTTATAGCTAGGAGCTGCTGCAAAAACCAATGCAGACTTTTCTGCGTCTGAAGCCTCACGCTTAGCTCTGCCAGCTTGTAAAGTGGCTATGCGCGTCATCATATCAGTAGCGCCGACATCCGTCATTACACTCGAAGCAAAATTTAATAGATATTGAAGGATATTCGGCGATGAAAGATCAAGCCCCTGGCCGAAACTTTCAGCGCATTTCTTCATTTCTTCGCCGCCGACTTTTTCGCACGATTCCGCGCAAGCTTCACAAACATCCGCGCATGCATCGCATTCTGACGCGTGGAACTTGGAGCCGCGAACCATAAAGTCCGCCGCCGTCTGGCAAGCCTGAATGCAGTCGGTCATTAATTTGACATGCTCGGCCTCCGCATGTTTTCCGCCCATTGGAAGACAATGGTTATAAAGGGTTTCCTGACATTCCGTGCGGCATTCCCAACAAAGCTCGACACAGGCTTTCATCTCTTGGGTTGAATTGTGCATAATATTTTCCTTTCAATCTATGTGAAGAGATAATCCTGCGACTTCATTTAATAACGCATAGACACATCAATAGTTCCATGCGTCTTCTATGGAGAGTTAGCAAGAAAGGCATCATAGAAGACAGTTGACTAGAGCTTCACAGTCTTTAGCCTCAACGCGTTCGCAATCACGGATACTGAACTCAAGGCCATCGCTGCCGCAGCCATTACGGGACTGAGCAATACGCCAAAGACGGGATAGAGAATACCGGCCGCCACTGGAACGCCTGCCATGTTATATACAAAGGCGAAGAACAGGTTCTGGCGGATATTGCGCATAACGGATTTAGAAAGTTTCTGCGCCCGGACGATACCCATCAGATCACCCCTCAACAGCGTCACGCCAGCGCTTTCCATCGCCACGTCCGTGCCCGTTCCCATGGCGATACCTATATCGGCGGCGGCCAAGGCTGGCGCGTCATTCGTGCCATCTCCTACCATGGCGACGACACGCCCTTCGCTTTGCAGCTTCTTGACAATACGCCCCTTGTCCTCGGGCAGGACTTCGGCTTCGACCTCGTCAATACCCAACTGCCGCGCCACCGCTTCGGCGGTGGTTTTATTGTCACCCGTGAGCATCACCACGCGAATTCCGGCGCTTTGCAATTCCTTGACTGCCTGTGGCGTGGTTGCCTTGATCGGATCGGCAATCGCCAGAAGACCTGCGGCCTTTCCATCGACCGCTGCGAAGAT
>JAIXUW010000332.1 GCA_027483355.1 Alphaproteobacteria bacterium | reverse complement strand
CCGATAATCTGCTCCGCCGTAAAATGCTTGCGTGCCATATCCCGCACCTCCTTTGAAAAGCCCGTTATGGATAGCATTACCGTAGCTATTCCTGGACTCATTTATAGGGGGCGGGTCAATGGGCCGATTGACTTTGAATGTGCTGCTATCATTCGCGCAGTTCGAGCGCGAAGTTACTGGTGAACGTATCCGCGACAAGATTGCAGCCAGTAAGAAAAAAGGGATGTGGATGGGCGGAACGCGGCCCACGGGATACGACATAAAAGATAAACAATTATTGGTAAATTCTGAAGAGGCCGATCTGGTGCGTCTTATCTTTCAGAAATATATAGAGCTTGGTTGTGTTCGCAAATTGAAAGAATATTTAGATTCTCAAAGTATTAAAACTAAGAATTGGATATCTAGAAAGGAACGTGTTCATGGCGGGGCTTCCTTTGGGAGGGGCATTCTCTATCAGATACTTAAAAACCCCATATACGCGGGGAAGGTTCGGCATAAAGAAAAGGTTTACGATGGCCAACATCAGGCAATCATCTCTTATGATCTTTGGCAGAGCGTGCAGGAAAGGCTGGCCGATGGGAGTGCCTCGGAAAAAGGAAGGAAAAAGCCCGCCGTCAGTGGAAATTGGCTAAAGGGAAAACTATTCGACTGTGAGGGTAATTTTTATAGCCCTGTTTTTACGAGCAAGGGCGCAAAGCAATACCGCTATTACACGAATCAGGCACTTTTGCAGGATAGGGCCATGCCCTTTGGTATTGTCAGCCGTGTTCCTGCACAAGATATAGAGGCGCTAATTGATAATGCTCTACAACGCCACTTGTCGGAATTGACCCCTGATCAGCCAAAGCCCGATATCACTCGTGTCACAATTTATCCAGGTAAGTTAAAAATCATTCTTTCGGATGTTGAGATAGAGGTGCCATTTGAGCCGATACAGTCTGGCCGGAGCTTTGTCCTTCCCAATAATGTGCCGATCCGTGATCCTCTGGATCTTCCGGCTCCGCAGCTCAAAGCCTTAGTTAAGGGTACCATATGGCGGGGCGAGCATTTTGCTGGAATGTCTATGCGCGATATAGCTGCGCGCGAAGGTACAGATGAGCGCCATGTGCGCCGTCTTATCACCAACAGCCTCACGATCATTTAATAACAAAAGTATAAATCGCGGATTTTGCGCCAGTTCGAACCGGACTGGCTTCTAGGAGTTCTGAGAGAACGTGGGCGTGTGGGGTGAGAAGGGTGGTTTCTCAGGAGTCCGGTTTCAAACTCGAAAGCGAAGATATACGCCAACAGCGCGCATATGTGCGAGAAATTCTCAGAACTGCCGCTTCGGGCAGAATGAATGGCGGAGAGCGCGAGATTCGAAACTGCGATACGTCTTCTAGTTTTCTTGTCCTTTTCTGACAGTTCTGACCCGCCTATATACTTGAATATGCTCGAAAAGAAGCTGTTTTGAACTGTTTGTTGCTGACCGTTTCTTCTTGAGAAAAATTAGCTGCGACTTAACGCTTGCCCCCGGGGAAGCGTGTAGTCTGCGGTGAACGACGGCTACTTGACATTTCCAAATATTTCTATATATGTAGACATATGGACATACAAAAAGCCATCATCGCCTTTGACGCATTGTCGCAGGAAACCCGCTTGCGTGTGTTCCGTCTCCTAGTCGAGCACGGACCGGAGGGGATGCCGGCTGGTACGGTCAGCGAAAAGCTGGGAGTGCCGCACAATACCTTGTCCTTTCATTTGTCTCATATGAGCAATGCTGAACTTGTGCTGTCGCGCCGCGAAGGACGCTCCATTATCTATTCCGCCAACTTTGATTTTTTTACCGGACTGATCCGCTATATGGTCGAAGACTGCTGCCGGGCAGATTTCGCCAGTATCCGTAAAGACAAAAAAAGTGGTGCATCGATTATCGAGCTTATGAATTGCTGCCCGCCAAAGAAGGAGAAAAAATCATGAAACTTTCAGACGTCAAACAAGCCTTGCCTCAGGTGTCCGCGGTGACTTTCAAGCTGCCGGATGGATCGTATGTTCCCCAACACTTCCATGTTACAGAAGTTGGCCTGGTGAGCAGACATTTTATTGATTGCGGCGGTGTTGAACGCAAGGAAACGGTCGTGAACTTCCAGCTTTGGCAGGCGGGGGACTATGATCATCGTCTGGCGCCGCAAAAGTTTTTGCGCATCCTTGACCTTTCCAAGAAGGTGCTTGGAGACGCGGATGACCTCAGTATAGAAGTTGAATACCAGCAAGGCACCATCGGCAAGTTCGGCCTTGAATTCGACGGTAAAGATTTCATGCTGATCGCCAAGCAAACCGCTTGTCTGGCACAGGATGCCTGCGGCATCCCTCCGGAGAAAATGCCAGTCAAAGAAACATCCTGCTGCTCACCAAAGGGTGGGTGCTGCTAATGGCTCGGCGCGTTCTCGTCCTTTGTACCGGAAACTCCTGCCGCTCTGTGATGGCCGAGGCGCTGTTCAATCAACTGGGCAACGGGGGCATCGAAGCTGTCAGTGCGGGCAGCAATCCGGCGGGCTATGTCCATCCGAAGTCGATTGAAGCTTTAAAGCGCCATGGCATCAATCCCGGCACTCCGCGCAGTAAGTCATGGGATGAGTTTGCAGGAAAATCTTTTGATCTTGTCGTAACCGTGTGCGATGCGGCCGCCGCTGAAAGCTGTCCTGTGTTTCTTGGCGCCGCTACGAAACTACACTGGAGCACACCTGATCCTGCCAAGGCCATTGGAACGGACGCAGAGATTGACGCTGCCTTTGACGAGGCCTTTAGTATGTTGAAAGAGCGCATTCAGGAGCTTCTGAAATGAAGTGGCTGGAGGTTTTTAAGGTCTTCTTGAAGCTCGGCCTGACCTCCTTCGGCGGACCTATCGCGCATTTGGGGTATTTCCGCCATGAAATCGTCGAACGCAGAAAATGGATGGATGAGCATGCCTATGCTGATCTGGTAGCGCTCTGTCAGTTTTTGCCTGGTCCTGCCAGCAGCCAGACAGGCATTGCCATCGGCCTTGCGCGCGCGGGCTACATGGGCGCGATTGCCGCATGGATCGGGTTTACGCTGCCCTCTGCACTCGTACTAGTTCTTTTCGCGTATGGCATGACCACATGGGGCGGCGGGCAGGATGCGGGCTGGTTGCACGGCCTGAAAATTGCTGCCGTGGCAGTCGTTATGCAAGCCGTCTGGGGAATGGGGCAGAAGCTGACGCCGGACCGTCTGCGACTGACCTTTGCTATTGTCGCGGCAACGCTTGTTCTTTTCGTGCCAACAGCCCTTGGACAGATCGGAGCAATTGTGCTGGGCGGGTTGTTCGGCATAAAGCTGCTCAAAAACCAGACACATCCACCGCATATAGAATTCGACTATCGCGTGAGTCGTCTGGTGGCCGTTGCCTGTCTCACTTTTTTTGTGGCTCTTTTGATAGCGCTGCCAATGCTGGCCGGCTTTTATGCAAGTGATACTGTTAAAGTTTTTGACAGCTTTTACCGCGCCGGCGCACTTGTTTTTGGCGGTGGTCACGTCGTACTTCCTCTGCTGCAAACGGGTGTTGTCAGTCCGGGCTGGATGACAAATGATGCTTTTCTCGCTGGATACGGCGCAGCGCAAGCGGTACCGGGTCCTTTGTTCACCTTTGCCGCCTACCTCGGCGCCGTCATGAATGGATGGACAGGCGCGCTCTTGTGCCTGATTGCAATTTTCCTGCCCTCATTCCTTCTGATAATTGGTATCCTGCCTTTTTGGGAGAGCTTAAGAAAGTATCCCGTTATCCAGACCGCCATGCGCGGCGTAAATGCTGCGGTTGTAGGGATTCTTCTAGCAGCGCTTTATCACCCGGTATGGACGATGGGGATTTTATCGGTAAAGGATTTCGCCCTCGCTGGAGTTGCTTTTGTATTGCTGGAAGCATGGAAGACACCGCCATGGCTGGTGGTGGGTTTATGTGCTATCGGAGGTACCGCCCTTGCCGCATTCTGAATTCCCCCTTTCGAAGCGATTATTTGCGGAAGCCTTAGGTACAGCCTTGCTCGTGGCCACTGTAATAGGCTCAGGTATCATGGGTGAGCAGCTTGCAGACGGCAATGCCGCCATTGCGCTTTTGGGCAACACGATTGCGACAGGAGCAATCCTCGTTGTGCTGATCCTTATCTTCACGCCGATATCGGGCGCGCATTTTAACCCGATTGTCAGCCTTTCTTTTGCATGGCACCGCCAGATGACATGGAATGAATGTTTGTCGTATACGACGGTTCAGATCGCAGGCGGCATCATGGGCGCTATTCTGGCACATGCCATGTTCAGCCTGCCTTTGATCCAGTTCTCTGCACATACCCGCTCAGGTGCAGGAGTCCTGACAGGAGAGATGATCGCATCATTTGGTCTTCTAGCAGCAATTCTTGGATGTCTGCGCAGCAGACCTGAAGCCGTGCCTTATGCCGTGGGCCTTTTTATAACTGCGGGATACTGTTTTACATCTTCTACTTCTTTTGCAAATCCGGCTGTTACTATTGCAAGGTCACTGTCGGATACATTTTCAGGCATTCGACCGAATGATGTGCCGGGCTTTATTGTGGCTCAGATCGCAGGAGCCCTTGCTGCAACGGTCATGTTCCGTTGGCTTTGGGCGCGCGCACGATAATTCAAGCTGTTGCCGTTGACTGTACGCTTGGCATCCATCGGGTATCGAAATCTTTCTCATGTCCGCGCCTTTGAAATTCCGCCGAACTGGAAATCAGTGCATCTGAGAAAAGACGCAGAACCCCTTTATTTGCAGGCATTCTCAGGAGTTTGGCAAAAAGCCATGATGCGAAAAAGCCCGCTAAGTGCGGACTTAAAACGCTATTTTCTAAAGTAAAAACAACCACTTAAGGTTAATGGCGGAGAGCGCGAGATTCGAAATCGCGATACGTCTTCTAGTTTTCTTGTCCTTTTCTGACAGTTTTCGCTCAGGTATATGCTTGAATATAATCAAAAAAGAGACGTTTTGATTTGATTGTTGCTTCCATTTTCACAACGAGATTAGTTAGTTGGGACTTAATACCTATCTCCTGAGAAGCGTGTAGTCCGCGATAAAGCCGTCCTAACTCGTGCTCCGTTGAAATGGGAATGCGAGCAGTTTTAAAATGCCAGAATATGGATCGTTGCAATGGATCAGCGGTGCCTTTCCTCCGGATTGATACTGGAGCCAACTGACTCAGCTGGGGTGCCGCCCTCATTCTCCCAGCGCGACAGGGCGCGTAGGCGCATACGTTGATTATGTGCATCGTTTTCAGCATTCGCGGCGAACACGATCTCTGCAAGCAAGCTATCAAGTGCTAGAGGTTTGCTGTACATCTGCAAATGACCATCGGCAGTTACGGGCCATAGATCCTGCGGTTTATCCCAATAAAGCTCGACGCCATTATCATCAGGGTCGCGTAAATATATCGCCTCGCTCACACCATGGTCGGATGCACCGTCCAACGGGATTCCGGCGGCATTCACACGCCGCAGCGCGTCGGCCAACAAAGCCCGTGTGGGATAGAGGATCGCGGTGTGATAAAGACCCGTGCTACCGCGCGCGGGCGGAGATCCCGCCTTACTCTCCCAGGTATTCAGGCCAATATGATGGTGGTAGTCGCCCGCAGCGATAAATACAGCGCTATCGCCATAGCGCTGCGTGATATGAAAGCCGAGTACGTTGCAATAAAAGGCAAGGGCACGCCCAATATCAGAGACCTTGAGATGCACATGGCCGATTTTAACACCGACGTCAATCGGGCGAAACGATACGTTATCTGTCTTCATAGTAAACTTTCCTTTTGCGCGCTAAGGCCGAGTGGCATTCTAATTGTAGCGCATGCTGGCAATGACATAAACCGTCGAATGGATATCCTCCCCAAAGGAGATACCAGCCGTAGGCGCCTTAAACTAACGCTCACTAGGGTGTCGATCATAAAAATCGATCTGTAACCGTACTGCACCCAACGGTTCCACGAAATGGGCCTGCTCGGGGAGGATAAGACCGGAGCGCTCGGGGTCGAGGATCATTTCACTATCTGGATCAAGGGTCTGATAGCGGAGCCGCCCTTCTAATAGTCTAATAACCGCCCATACACCGGCTTTGGTACGATGTTCTTTGCGCAGACCGGCGGGCAAAGTATTTTCATCGAAAATGGGTGTGGATCTGTAGGGCAGGGGTGCATTCGTCATGACAGCACCATCGGAAAAGGCCAGATACGGTTTATCATCGATAACCCACTCCCTTCACGTACCCAATCAGTTGCGCTTCCTCAAACTCGGCATCGCTTAACAAAACACGTAGAACAGCCCGCGCCGTTACCACGCCAATGGGCCGGTTTTCTGCATTAACCACGGGAATATTCTTTATATGCCGCTCTTTCATTAATCGGGACACATCTTGCAACAGATCTTCTGCGTGGCACAGGACAACATCGTTTCTCATCACCAGCGATGCTGCACACATGCAGCTGGAGCCATGACATGCGCTCATCTGCCTCACAACATCCGTTTTGGTAATGATGCCCTGTAAAATGCCCGCGCTATCGCAGACCACGACAAGATCAGTCCCTGAAGTTAAGAGTTTCGCGGCATCGACTAGTTGAGCGCTGTCCGCTATCGTTACAAGTTTTTCTCGTGCTGCGTCCAAGATATCTTTAACGTACATTTTGTTTTCCTGTAAATGACTTGGGGTGTTTAAAGCCCCTGTTTACTCGCAAGTTTAAATAGCCCTTTGTTGGCTACACAATCCGCCAGTGTCTGTTTGTTCAACGTATCCACGAACGCTAAGGTTGCATCGTGCAAAAAGTGTTTAAGTTGGCAAGAAGCAGCAATCCGGCATGTGTTTCTATCCGCACTGAAACATTCAACCATGTTCATATGCGGCTCAAGGCTCCGCACCAGATCGCCCAGGCGAAGCTTTTTCGGATCGCCATTTAGCTTTATCCCTCCGCCTTTGCCTTTACTGCTGATGATAAAGCCGAGCTGTGAAAGCCGATGAACGACCTTGACCAAATGATTACGCGAGATCGCGTAATGCTCGGAAATCTCCTTTACGCTGCAAAGACGGTCAGGGTGGGCCGCCATATACATGAGGCTCCGCAGGCCATAGTCTGTGAAAATTGTAAGTTGCATACGTAAATCAACACCCTCGTAATTCGATTGACTTAAATATCATATCTTATAATATGTACTTTAGATACACATTTAGGAGAATCACCCATGCTGAGCGAAAAAACTGTTCAAATCGTGAAATCCACGGCCCCTATTTTGCAAGAGCACGGTGAAACGCTGACACGTCATTTTTACAAACGCATGTTCGCCCATAACCCGGAAGTTGCGCCCTTCTTTAACCCGGCAAACCAAACCTCAGGATCACAGCAAAAGGCGCTGGCAGGGGCGATTTGCGCTTACGCGGCAAATATCGATAATCTGGATGTATTGGGCGGCGCGGTAGAGCTGATTGCCCAGAAACACGCTTCCCTTCAAATCAAGCCAGAGCATTATCCAATAGTCGGTGAAAATCTTCTGGCGTCTATCCGCGAGGTCTTGGGTGAAGGCGCGACAGATGAGGTTATCAACGCTTGGGGTGAGGCCTACGGCCTGTTATCCGGTATTCTCATTGGACGCGAAGCCCAGATTTATAAAGAGCAAGTATCTGTTCCGGGCGGATGGGAAGGCTTCAAACCCTTCAAGGTGCTCCGCAAGGAGAAAGAAAGCGATATCATCACTTCGTTTTATTTGAAGCCAGCGGCCGGCGATGCTCTCCCTACGTTCAAGCCCGGCCAATATATCACCGTGCAGGTTCCAAGCCCTTGCGGACACACGACAATGCGCAACTACAGTCTGTCAGACAAGCCTGGACGTGATTATTTTCGCATCAGTGTTAAGCGGGAAACAGGTCCAAAAGCCGATACGCCAAAAGGCTATGTCTCCAATTTTCTGCATGAAGCCGTCCAAGTGGGTGACTCCCTTTCTATTGCGCCGCCTTGTGGAGAGTTCTTCCTTGATGTTGAGGCAAAGCATAGCCGTCCTTTGGTTTTAATGGCCGCTGGCGTTGGTATCACCCCGATTATAAGTATCCTGCAGTCTGCACTTGAGGCCATGCCTGACAGGAGGATCGTCTGTATCCATGCGAGCTTACATGAGGGGGTTCAGGCATTTAGAAAGACATTGGACGAAATGGCCGCTCAACACCCCAACCTGACTGTCAGCTACTGTTACAGCGAAGCGCCCCCTACGGGCATCACCCGCGCGGCGGGCGATGTTACGGGTCTTGTGAACGCGAGTCTCATTGAATCGTTTGTACCGGATAGAGACGCTGATTATTACTTCTGCGGCCCCAAGCCTTTCATGGTCGAGATTTATCATCAACTGCTAACTTGGGGATTGCCACCTGCACAGGTGCATTTTGAATTTTTTGGCCCGCGTCAGGAATTGGATCGAAAAGCCGCCTGAAATCATTATCTCGGATAAACATTAGTTTTTCATGCGGATTGTTTCCTCACAGCATAGTGGGGAATGCTGGCGCGTAATAAACTGAAATCAAGGTCAGTAATGATCGTGAATTTTCAGATCTAAGGTGTTTTTAATATACACACCACTAATGAGGCCTTTTTTATCACCGCCTGCTTACATGAGCATCTGTTGGGTATCGAAATTTTTCTCACGATTGAATCGTGGAATTTCCGTCGAACTGGAAATCAGCGCATCTGAGAAAAGACGCAGAACTCCTTTATTTGCAGGCATTCTCGGGAGTTTGGCAAAAAGCCATGGTGCGAAAAAGCCCGCTAAATGCGGACTTAAAACGCTATTTTCTCAATTAAAAACAACGACTTAGGGTTAATGGCGGAGAGTGTGGGATTCGAAACATTAGTACGTCTTCCGATCTTTTTGTCCTTTTATGACGTTTCCTCTGGAATAGTTGCTTGAAAATAATCAATAAACAGAGCCTTTAGTCTAT
>JAIXUW010000135.1 GCA_027483355.1 Alphaproteobacteria bacterium | reverse complement strand
GCTGCCCGACTGGCCACGAGGTTTGCTGATAGAAGAATACGCCGAAAACTGGGCCGAGGCGGGTGATTATCTGGATATATCGACCATTCATGTCGTCGACGATAAACTCTCCCGCGACAGTCTTGAAGAATATATCGAAAGCCAGTTGCCCGTTATCATCCACACAGTGAACGATCAGCAACGCGCGCAGGAATTGTTGCGCTGGGGGGCAGACGCCATTGTCACCGACACCCCCGATACCCAGCGTGAAGCCCTTGAGCGCTTTCATTGAAAACAGAGGAGAGACCCATGCTGCCCCTTGCAATCGCCGCTGATATTGTTTTCAGCGATGACGAATGGACATCTGTGGACGCCAGCCGGGTGGTCAGCGGCACCCCTCGATCAGCGGCGCGCGTTTTATACACCAGCCAGGATGAAAAATTTTATGCCGGTGTTTATGTCTGCACCGCCGGTAAATGGCGGGTCGATTACAGCGAAGATGAGTTTTGCACGCTGATTGAAGGCGCGGTCAGCCTGATTCATGAAAACGGCACTATTCAGGATTATGTCGCCCCGCAAAGTTTTGTGATTCCAGCAGGATTTAAAGGTTTTTGGGAAGCAAGTGGCAATCTGCGCAAATTTTTTGTAGTATATGAGCCGGGTGTTCAAAAATAAAACCAACCGGTTTCAGGGGTACTATGTCGAAAAGACCAATTGTTTGCATACCGTGCAACATCATCGATTTTGATGGCACCAAGGCGCAATCCGTGCGCGATACCTATATCCGCGCTCTGGTCGAAATCGCTGGCTGCAACCCGTTGCTGCTGCCCGCTTTGACGGATGGCATCGATGCGCAGGAAATCGCCGCCAAGGTAGATGGCTTTTTGTTTACGGGTGCGCGCAGCCATATCTCGCCGCAGTGCTATGGCGGCACCCAGCAATTCAGTGATGATTTGCTTGATAATGCACGCGATAACACAACCCTGCCCCTGCTACGGGTTGCCAAGGAAATGGACAAACCGGTCCTGGCCATTTGTCGGGGTTTCCAGGAACTCAACGTCGCTATGGGCGGCACCCTTAACCAAAAAGTCCATCAAACAGAAGGCTATTTAGACCACCGTGGCCGCGAGGGACTGCGGGCGCCCGAGATATTTGAATTGCAAGCCCACAAAGTCCGCCGCGAAAATGGCGGCTGGTTCGAGAAAATAGGCATGCCGGCAGAATTTACGGTTAATTCTATTCACGAACAGGGGATTGAAAAACTGGCCCCGAACCTCCAGGTTGAAGCTGTATCCGAAGATGGCCTGATTGAGGCGGTGTCCCACCGCAACAAGCGCTTCATCCTCGGTACCCAGTGGCACCCCGAGGGCGACTGGCACGTTAACCCGCCATCGCGCAAACTGTTCGAAGCTTTCGGATCTGTCCTGCGCGCCTGATTTTAAAGGAATTCATCATGGATAAAGCAGCATTCGGCGCCGGTTGTTTCTGGGGCGTGGAAGAAGCCTTCCGCACCTTGCCCGGTGTCACCGCGACAACGGTAGGGTACATGGGCGGCCATACACAAAACCCAACCTACAAAGAAGTCTGCACCGATACCACCGGCCATGCCGAGGTGGTGCTGGTCGAATTCGACGTGGCGCAGATCACCTATGAACAATTGCTCGAGGTTTTCTTTACCAACCACAACCCGACCGAAGTCAATCGGCAGGGTCCGGATGTCGGCACGCAATATCGCTCGGTCATTTATACCTATAACGAAGCGCAAGAAGTGGCGGCCACCACCGCCCGCGACACTCTCGCGGCATCCGGCAAATTCAAAAAGCCGATTGCCACCGCCATTGAACCCGCCCCGGTTTTCTATCCGGCCGAAGATTATCACCAGCAATATCTAAAAAAGCGTGGTATGGCCAGCTGCCACATTTAAGGAGCACCTATGTCACAGCGGCTGATCGAACATCTTCGCCAGGAAACCGTCGCCGTTGAGGCCGCCGGTCTTTTCAAGACGGAGCGTATTATCACCAGCCCGCAAGGGGCCGAGATCACCGTTAATGGCAAACGTGTCATCAATATGTGCGCCAATAACTATCTGGGTCTGGCCGATCACCCGGCCCTGGTCGCATCAGCCCACAAAGCGCTGGATGAGCATGGCTTTGGCATGGCCTCGGTGCGGTTTATTTGTGGCACGCAGGATCTGCACAAAGATCTTGAAGCCCGCATGAGCCAGTTTTTAGGCACTGAAGACACCATTCTTTATACCTCCTGCTTCGACGCCAATGGCGGCCTCTTCGAAACCCTGTTGGGCGAAGAAGATGCTGTGATCAGCGACGCCCTGAATCACGCCAGCATCATCGACGGTATCCGTTTGTGTAAGGCCAAGAGGTACAGATATGCCAATGCCGATATGGCCGATTTGGAAACGCAGCTAAAAGCCGCTCAGGATGCGCGCTTTCGTCTGGTCGTCACCGACGGTGTTTTTTCAATGGACGGGATTATCGCGCCGCTGCCCGCCATTTGCGATCTGGCCGATAAATATGACGCGATTGTCATGGTCGATGACAGCCACGCGGTGGGCTTCATGGGCAAGACGGGTGCGGGCACGCCCCAACATTTCGGCGTGCAGGACCGCGTGCATCTGGTCACCGGCACCTTTGGTAAAGCACTGGGCGGCGCCTCGGGCGGCTATACCTCTGGTCGCCGTGCCTATATCGACTGGCTGCGCCAACGATCGCGCCCCTATTTGTTCTCGAACACACTGGCACCGGCCATTGCCGCCGCCAGCTGCACGGCGCTCGACCTCATTGTCGCCGAGCCCCAACGCCTTGACCATCTGCGCGAGAATGCCACCTATTTCCGCGCAAAAATGACAACGCTGGGCTTTACCTTGGCGGGGGCAGACCACCCGATTATCCCTGTGATGATTGGCGAAGCGGCGCTCGCCAAAGCTTTCGCGGATAAAATGCTCGCTGAGGGCATCTATGTGATCGCCTTTTCCTATCCGGTGGTGCCCAAGGGCCAGGCGCGTATCCGCACACAGCTATCAGCCGCCCACACGCGCGATCATATCGACCGCGCCATTGCTGCCTTTGAAAAAATCGGTCGTGCGCTCACGATTATTTAAGAAGAGGCGGCTTTTGCACGCTAAGCAGCTTAGTAGATACGGGTATTTCATCCGTCGCTGGACGCGGTGATAGATTCGACGGCTGCGCTATTGCTTGAAATGCTGCCTCATGACGTGGGTTATCGGCATTGAGACTGTCGATTCCTTCAATACCTGACAATAGCATTGCTAAGGCGCGATCGCGTTCTTGAACAGTGGCAAAGCTAAGCGCAGCGATTTCTGGATCACCTTTACCCTCCAGCAGGTATACTAACCGAGGATTGAAATCCTCTTCATCCTTGGCGACGACCGCAATCACACTTTTGGCGGTAATCATCATCGTACCATGTTGATGCTGCACGACGTGTAAATCATCAATAGTATTTAATAAACGTGTTTGCAGTACGGCGCATGCATCATTTATATCAGTCACATCTGGATTGGCCGATAGATACCTCACCGCCGCGACCGGGCGCTGGTAGGCGGGCGTCAAACGTATTTTCCCCGCCGTATCAAAATCAAATACCGCTGTTTGGCCATCAGTTTTAAAACTGATACTGCGTAAAGCCGTCGACCGGAAATAAGCTGTCCGCTCTTGTTCCAAGGGCTGCGTCAGCGGATAGAAAAAACGTTTCATCACCTCGACCAGGTGCTCAGCATCCGCGGCAGGAGTCTGAGTAATATAGGGGGTTATCATACCGGGAAACCCAATCGTCAAAATCATCTGGCCCGCAGCCTTGGCGGGCTCGATGACGAGATAATCTATTTTTTCGGGATCAACGATGATCGTATTCTCGTCATTTTGACACAACACGAAACCACTTTTGGCGAATTGCAGCCGTCGCAGCAGGCGCGCTTGCTCAAAGGGTACCTCGGCGTTTTCAGCGTCTATCTGCTGTCCATCGCTGTGATAATGCATGATACGACGGCCATTTTGCGAAAAGCACACCATGGTCAAAGTGGCCAGGTCGACCACAACAGCTGGCTGCCCATCTTTAGCCAGGTTCAACTTTCTGCTCATACGCGCCCCACCCCCTCTATTGCAGATGAAAGCTCTTCATCTCCATGCTTGTTATAATAATACAGCTAATTATTTATGTCAAATTATATGTAAAGACTTTACATTTCAATACTTTAATCTGTCTCCCGTCTGGGGCAGACTGAATGTATCGTCATCCTCGCAAAAGGAATATCGCCATGGCTATGCGTCAAAAAAGCACCACCGCTCAAGTACCTCAGCCGTCTTTGCAACAGCGCACATACAAACTCCTGGCGGATTTTGGCGTAGCGCCCGGCACTTACAGCAAAGGCAAAGTCGCCGTTCACAGTCCCATCGACGGTAGCAACATCGGCAAGGTTACCTTCGATACCGCCGCCCAGCTTGATCGCAAGATCGCCGATGCGCACAAAGCCTTTTTAGACTGGCGCGTGGTACCCGCCCCCAAACGCGGCGAATTAATCCGCCTGTTTGGCGAGGTCTTGCGCGAAAACAAAGCAGCCTTGGGCGAATTGGTCACACTGGAATGCGGCAAAATCTTGTCGGAAGGTCAGGGCGAAGTACAAGAGATGATCGATATCTGTGACTTTGCCGTGGGCCTCTCGCGTCAGCTTTACGGCTTGACGATTGCATCCGAACGCCCGCAACACCGGATGCAGGAAGCCTGGCATCCTGCCGGCGTCGTGGGCGTCATCTCTGCCTTTAATTTCCCCGTCGCGGTGTGGTGCTGGAACTTTGCCCTCGCCATCGTCTGCGGGGACAGCGTGATTTGGAAGCCATCCGAGAAAACCCCCCTGACCGCGCTTGCCTGTCAGGCGCTTTTTGAACAAGCGCTGGCCCGTTTTGGTGACGCGCCCACACATCTCAGCCAGATCACTTTGGGTGATCGTAAAATCGGTATGCAACTGGTGGATGACGCCCGCGTACCCGTGATCAGTGCCACTGGCTCCACCCGTATGGGGCGCGAAGTGGGCCCCCGGGTTGCCGCCCGTTTCGGTCGCAGCATCCTCGAGCTGGGTGGTAATAACGCCATGATTGTCACCCCCTCTGCCGCGCAGGATCTGGCCCTGATGGCGACCGTTTTTGGTGCGGTGGGCACCGCCGGTCAGCGTTGCACCACGCAGCGGCGCTTGATTGTGCATCAATCAGTGGTAAAGCCTTTTGTGGCGCGCCTCAAGAAGGCCTATTCATCATTAGAAACCAAGATTGGCAGTCCGTTGCATACATCAACCCTGCTAGGTCCGCTGATTGACAAGCAAGCCTTTGAAGCCATGCAAGCGGCCTTGAAAAAAGCCAAAGCCCAAGGCGGCAAAGTCACCGGCGGTATACGTACCCTGGCCAAAGAACACCCGGGCGCCTATTACGTCACCCCGGCCATTGTCGAAATGCCCAAACAAAGTGACGCGGTCCATCACGAGACCTTCGCCCCTATCCTTTACGTGATGACCTACAAAACCATCGATGAGGCAATCGCCCTGCAAAACGCTGTTCCCCAAGGTCTTTCATCGTGCATCTTCACGACCGATATGCGCGAAGCGGAGCTGTTCACCAGTGCTGCTGGAAGTGATTGCGGCATCGCCAACGTCAATCTGGGCACCTCCGGCGCCGAGATTGGCGGCGCCTTTGGTGGCGAGAAAGAAACCGGCGGCGGCCGCGAAAGTGGCACGGACAGCTGGAAAGCCTATATGCGCCGCGCCACCAATACCATCAACTACGGCACGGCCCTGCCCCTGGCGCAAGGCGTCAAGTTCGACTTATAAGAATACACTCAATAAAAAAGCCCGGCAGCGCTGCCGGGCTTTTTTATTGAAGACATCCAGCCTTATTTCGGTCTGAATGCCTTAGAGGCCTTTTTTGGCGAAGACGCCTTTGCATAGGCCAATTGCAATTTTGCACGATTTTCGATGAGCCAGTAACCAGCCACCAGCGTTTTCAAATCATTCATCTCGCCGCTGGTCACCTGGCGAATAAATTCGTCCGCCTTCAAGACCGTCGTTTTAATATTCTCGCGCTCGTCAGCACAGCCATGGATACCGCCAGCGGCGGTTGAGGTATCCACGATCCCCGCCACAATGGCGATTTTTTCCGAGGTACCACCCGAACTGACAAAGGCACCGGGATGGACCAGCACGGGGTCACGAAGAACCAGTCCCACTTCTTCACCGGTTTCACGCACCGCCGCAGCGATGGCGGTTTCACCCTTGGCGATGCCGCCGGCAATCAGATTGTCTGTATAACAAGCATCACCCGCCCACAAGGCGCCAGGACGCATTTCATTCACCAGCGCCACTTCATCGCGCACCGGGTCATAGGCGAGGACGGCCACCGCATGGCCACGGTCCATGATTTCACGCTCGACAATTTCTTTGCCGCCTTCGTGTCGGTCAAATTCGATGGCGACTTTAAACACCTTCATGAAGCCATCGTATTGCAGATCTTTGCTGAGAACTTTGGCAGTGAGTTTGCGTGGGGGGGTGGTCATGGCTTCTCCTAGACGTGCGGTTCATTAATACTCTATATGAGTATATATAATACTCTTAATGAGCATTAATCAAGCTCTATTTCATTTTTAACATAACAACACATTTGCGTCAAGCGCGGGGGGTTAACGCCCCCAAAAAGAAACCGCCCGGCACCCACAAAGGGCAGCCGGGCGGCGTATGGACTGAAAGCAAAGGCTTATTGGCCGTCGTTGTCCAGCTTCTCTTGTACTTTGGCTTTCTGGTTTTGATAGCCCTGCTTGATGTCTTCTTTGGTTTCGCGCGCATCTTCTTTCATGCGCTGCATCAGGGGCTTGCCTTCTTGCTTGTCTTTCAGGTCTTTGCGTTCGTCGGCGTGCTTTTCAGCCAGATCTTGCGACTCTTCGCCGATGTCGCCGTAATGATCAACAGCCTCGTCGCCCATGTCCTTGCGGTGGGCGGCGATTTTCTCGGCACGATCAGCGCGGTATTCAGCCTCTTTTTCGGCGGCCTTCACTGGATCTTTCGCTTTTGCATCGGCGTGATCTTTTAGGAAATCGGCGTCATCTTCGGCCAGCTCGCGGCGGAAATCGATTTCTTTTTCCGACATATCTTTGCGGAACTCAGCGTTGTCTTCGCGAATGTCTTTGCTGGTATCTGCACGCTCTTCGGCTTGTTCCTGGCGCAGCTCGGCGGCATCGCCTGGTTTGTAATCGTTCGCATGAGCCAAAGCCGTGGTTGACAGCAGCATGGCCAAAACAAGAAGGGTACGTTTCATGGTCGTTACTCCGGTTGATGAAAACTGAAAAGGGCCGCCGCGTCATTGAACGCGGCGCTAAACCTCTCCGCATTAAATGCACGGCAGATAAAAGAGTTCCGGAGGATGCAAGATTTGAGCAGATAAAAATATTATGTTTATTCGGTATGAACGGCGCTCGCATACAGATCAATAACAATCCGCTCGCCCGCGCCATTGGCGGCGGCAATGCTGGTCTGTTCGCGGATGACGGCGGATGCGCTTAAATCCATCACCAATAAACCATCTTTATAGGTGTAACCCGATACCAGCGCCGCGGCCGTTGTCGGGGCTTGCCATGTGGCGGCATCCTTCCAGGCATATTGCGGCAATTCGATCAATAAACGTTTGCCTGTCGCATCCAGCGTCACCTTATAGGGCGCCTTGATGCTGGCATCGAGAACAATACGGGTCTTGTCGATATGGTCCCCCACGCGCACTTCGCGGACATCACCCAGAATGGGTCCCATCGTTACCGTCGGCAATGCCGCTAGAGCTGGGGCTGGGGGTGGGGGTGGGGCCGGGGCTGTGGGTGTGGCTGCGGGTGTGGGTGTGGGTGTGGGTGTGGGTGCGGGTGCGGCGGCTGGCGGCGTTGATTTGGCCGCTGCGATTGTTGGCGGCGGGGTGACGCTGGGGTTGGCAGCAGGCGCGCTGGCGGGTTTGGCAGTGACCGCGGCCGGTACCGGCGGCGTCACAGGTTTCAACGGCACTGGCTGCGCCGGCACCCCTTTAGGGGCAACCGGGGTTAATTGTAGTGGCTCGGGCGGAAGCGTTGGCGCCGGCGTCGGCACTGGCGCCGCTACCGCTGGCTTTACCGCAGGCTTGGCCGCAGAAGATGGTGAGGCTGCACCGTCAGGGGGCAATTGTCCTGTCGATGCAGCCTCTGGGGTAACCGGTGAAGACGGTGCTTTCGGCCCTGCTGTCGCCATTCTGGCGGCGGCAGGGTCTGTGCCTCCGGCGGTGCCTTCACCCGGTATCTTGTTGGATGTTGTTGTCGTGGTGGTGGTTGTTTTGCTCGTTGTCGGCGGCGCAGGCGCGACCGGCGCGGGTGGCGCGGTCACGGCGGCGGCTTCCACGGACGGCACGGGCACACTTTCAACAATCGGCCCACCATCGGTAAGTGTGCGCAGTTGCCCCACCAGATCACGAATATCTTTTTCAATCGCGGCCAGACGCACCAGCGTCGGCGTCACAGTGTCAAAATCATTGCGCAGCGTTTGCACCGATTGTTCAAGGCGATCAAAACGCGCGTCATCGCTGGCGGCGGGTACCGAAAATAACGGCGTAAACTTCATCCCCTCGGGTGGGGCCAGGGCGCGGAAAGCATCCATGGGCGTGGGGCCCGTCGGCACGGCGGCAGCGGCGGCCGCACCCGGCGGTGCGGCCTTGCCGTTATTGGTTGTGCTATCGGCGAAGGTGCAACCGGACAGGGCCAGCGAAGAGACGCAGAGCATAACCCACGCAGCCGCACGCCAGCGCATGAAAGCGGCAGCGGCAGGCCTGGCAGTCGGCGGTGGCAGGACATTTGCGCTTGAAGTTGGCAACAGCATACCAACCCGCGCGCATGGTCCTGCGACCACGTGGCTACGGCGAATGCTTCGCGTCAAAAAGGAAAGCCCCCTGAAATGCCATTTTAGTTACCCCACGCTAATCGTAAGAAAATCAAACGCATGGGTCAAACAAAAAATTAAAATAACCTTAAAGATGATTCACATAAGAGAAAGGCTCCGCCGATGAAGACGGAGCCTTTTGAAAGTAGACGGTGTCGATGCGTTACTGCACCGGGAAGGACTTCTCGTCGTAAACAATTCCGCGATCGCCTTCGATACCTCGGAAGACCAAGCGCACCTTGCCACCTTGAATAGGCTTATCAAAGGTGACCTTGGCAATCCGTTCGCTCAATTCAGAATAAATGGCGATACCTCGCTGCTCGGCCACTTGGATCTCGTCCCCCCCGCCGGGCGGCGTCCAATAGGCGTCAATCGCGCCTACGGCCCCATGCTTACCCGCACGCGACAAACGCACCTCGGCCCTTTGAATGAGATCTTTATCCTGAGGATCGATCGGCAACAGCTTGAAAGACTGGAATTCTATCTGTGAGTCATATTTACCAACACGAATGATGATCGGTACGGCAAAACCCACATTCATGCGAAAAGCGGCGGTCGCCTTGGAAGGGGTACCTTCAATCTGGTTACGCGCTATCCGCTGCATAACGGCGTGGACCCGATATTCACCATCCGGCAAATTTGCAGGGCGGCGTAGCGACAAACGCACGCCTTGTTTGCCTTGCGGCGGTAAGTCGACCTGGCGCGGACTATAAACCAGCCACTGCGAGGGGTCGTATTCAGGATTAAGTGGCCCCTGTAATTCTTCGTAAGCACCAGTTGGCAGCTGTCTTTTATGACCAAAACTCAAACGATAAATGGCCTGGTGACGCCCCGAATTCATCGTGGTCAAAGCCTTGAGACGATCACCATCCTTGAAGTAAACCCTGAGCGGCATCAAAAACATATCTGCACTGGCGGGCGCCAACGGCAGGGCTACAACCAAGGCCAAGAAACCAGCTATAACAGATATTTTAAAGCTTTTTTTCATCTTATGCGTCTTCCTCATATTTCTTGCTTAGTAGTAGATTGTTAAGTTGAACTGGCCGTTGTAGGTACCTGAATCATAATGCTCACCGGTGCCAGATGTCTGCAGGGTGCCGCCGATATAGAGCGTCGCATCCCCCGCCCCGTCGCTATACATCACACCGCCGTCGGCGATGGTCACATCGGTCAAATTAAAAACGGGGTTGCTGCCGTTTTCGGCAGGTGTCGGCATATCCAGCACGATGCCCCCTTCGCTGGGCGGGTTTGGCACATCAACCCCCAAAAAGAACGAAACATTGGGCGGCAGGCCCGTAAACAGATATTCGCCACGTCGCCCGTCCTGCCCCATAGCAATCTGCGGGTCGGCGAAAGTGTCGTTGTCCGGCGTCACAATAATTTGCCAGGCACCGTTGTTATTGCCGATGCCAAAGGTGCCAAAGCTGAGGCTCTGCACCTCGGTAATCGTTTGCGCCTGGGCCGGGGCTGCCGATAACAGCAACCCGCCCATGACACCGACCAGCAGCATTTGCACGATCTTCTTCATGGCATCAAGAATAACCTGAAAGCAAAGCTAATCAAGAGGATTACCCCACAAAGAAAAACCCCGCCTGCAGCGATGCAGGCGGGGTTTTCGGTAAATAAGGCTTAGTACGAGATGTACATCTGAACGTCGCCGGTATAGGTACCGTCGGCGTACGCCGCATCCGTCGCACTATCGGTGGTGATGGTAGCGCCGACAAAGAACGTCAGAGCGCCCGTACCATCGGTGGTACCGACCGCACCGGTTGCCATCGGCGTTACGCAGTCATACACAGTTGGATCAAGGCTGGTGGTGATAGCGCTGAGCAAGAAGGTTTGACCACCGTTGGCAAGGTTGGTACAGGTGTCAAAGGTTACGTAAAGATCGGTTGTATCAAACGCGGCCGTCACGGCAACTTGGGCACCTGTTGGCGCGGTTGCCGAGGTCGGGTCGGGCACGATGGCAGCCTGACCAGCGGTCAGGAAACCGGTACCGCCGTCGGGTACCAGCACGGGGGCGGCAGAGGGTGGCAGCGTCAAGGTAGCTGTCGATGTTGTATGGTTCATCGCACCGATTACGCCGAATTCGCCGTCAGTCACGACAACGTCAATAGTGTTTTCAACATCGGCGTTGAAGTTGACATCGACGGGGTCGCCGATCTGGATTGGAGCGGCGACGACGCCGGTAGCATAGACAGCTGCCATCATCGCAATTGCGCTGATGCCGGCCAATTTTGTAAACGAGTTGATCTTCATGAGGTTTCTCCCTGTGGACGATAAAAAAACTTTGGTAACGTTGGTGTACAACCGGTTGGACTGCCCGTTACTGTCGCCAAAGTCGAAGCTTTCTGCTTTGAATCCAGTACGTGCTATATCCTATTAAACACGGCAAAGGTTAATTCGCGGTTAAAGCACCTTCACCCCGGGCAAAATCTTGCAAATCATTTGATTTCAGCAAAATTTTCTCCTCATGCATTGCTGCATTGGGGCCAGTGTAGGAGGGAAACGAATCATTCGTCAAATGTCATAAATAAACAGTGATTAGTTTACGGCCGCCCTCCCCTGACATCTCTTTGATTAGACTGACAAGTGATTGCCAAAGAGAAGCCCCATGTGATTTACTGAATGCGGGGAATATAAGCGCGCCTGTCAATCGAATGATGGGCATCAGGGGTTATTTGGCTTTGCGTCAGCATTTACACGGCTGTGGTCTCAGCGTGTTCACAGGCTTTATCGCCTGTGGCGCCTTTATAATGTCGCTCGCCTCCCCCGCTTGGGCAGGCGAACCACCGCCCCCTGCCCTTTATGATCTGGCCAAACGCTTTGCCGCCCAAGTGGGCGAAGGCCTGGCCACCGCCGAAGAAGGCCTCTCGGGTAAATCGGCGCAACAAATCGCGCTGGAAAAAAACTTCAAGAACATCAATGACGGCGAAATGATGATCTTGATCGTGCTTTTGCGCGAAGCCAGCAATTACCGTGGATCGCAGCACGGACTGCAAGACCCGATTACCGCGATCAAACAAGGTAAAAGCGCCTTTCTATCCTTCAGCGATTTCAACTTTGTCGCGGGCTATCCCATCAAGATCGACGTCGACAAAGGTACGGCAGATGGCTGGTATATGCAGGAAGACCAGCCTTTCCGCCTTGATATCAATAACAATACCGTACAACTGGGTGATCGTACTGAAACCTTTGCCCCCGAAGATATCATCGTCGAGCCGGACGGTTTCTACATACGCTCGGCCGTCCTTGATCAATGGTTTAACTTGCAATCACTGGTCGATGTACAAGGCCAGCGGATAGAGCTGATCACCAATCAACCCTTTCCAACGCAAGAACGTATCAATCGTTTGCGCCGCCGTGGTCAGGCCGTTACCCGCAGTGTGCCCGAACAGCCGCGCGTTAATATCGAGCCTGAACAATTCACCACGCCCCGCGCCGATGTCAGCCTGACCCAGGAATATCAAAAGCCCGGCAATAATTCGACCGCCGAAGACAGGCTTTCGTCACGCTATAGCGTGCTGACCAGCAATCAGAACTTTGGCTATGAAACCTCTGGCTTTTTTAGTGGCACGCTTGCCAGTAATACCGATAGCGAAGTGCTGGACCAGGTACGCCTTAATTTCCGCAAAGAGTCCGAAAACAACGATCTTTTAGGGCCACTGAAGGCGAAAATATATGAATTTAATGACCTGACGCCGGTTTATATTTCAGGCACCGGGTCCAGCAGTATCGAGCGCGGCTTTCGCGTCTCCAACCAGGGGCAGCGCTTCAGTGTCGATACCAGCACTGTCATTGATGGCGACGCGCAACCGGGCTGGGACGTGGAACTCTATCGTAACAGCGCCTTTCTGGGCGGGCAGACCGTGGGTGAGGATGGCCGCTTCAGCTTCGACAACGTGCAGCTTTTTTCCGGCGATAACCGCTTTCGCATCGTCTATTTTGGCGAGCAAGGCGAAGAGCGCGAAGAGGAACGTATTATTACCGTTCTGCCCAATCTGGTGGGGGACATCAAAGGCTTCTACAATCTTTCGCTGACCCAGCGTGACGAGATTACCTATCGCAGCGGCGATTATGGCAGCGAAGATAAAGGTACCCCGCGCCTGGTGGGTCTATACAGCCGACGCGCCGGGGACAATCTGACCCTGCGCGGTGGCCTGCATAGCCGTGAAACCCAAGGTCAACGCGATAACTATTTCTACAGCGGCGCTGTGACCAACCTGGGCGAAACCCTGATCAACGCGGATCTGGTCACCACTTCCGACGGCCCGTTTGAAGCGATTGTCACGGGCCGCCGCCGCTTTGGCCGGCATAACGCCACGGCATCAGCCGAATACGCGAGCGAAAACTTTTCCGAACTTTTTGTTGACGAGACCAAGCTCCTCCTACCAGCTGAGCAAAGATTACGCACCTCTATAACTGGCCCCTTCTTCAGCACAACATTTAAGAACGTGGTTTACGATGCGACGGCTGGCCTTATTCAGTCGGACAACGGCAGCACCCGCTTTAACAGCGCCGGCAGCCTCAGTTCATCTTTTATGGGGCTGCGGTTTAATAATGCCGTTAAATTTTCGCAGCGCGATCAAGCGAATTCTTTATCAACAGACAACGATACCGTCGCCAGTTATGAAGGCACCGTCTCCGGCCGCTTCCAGGGCTATAATTGGCGCAGCGGTATCAATTACGATATCACGCCGGAAAGCGAGCCTGAGCGGGCCTACTTCAGCCTCAATAAAAAATACTCTGCCAAGATCAATGCCAATTTCGACGCGCAGCAGCTCTTTGACCCGGCGATCACAGAGCTGTCTACGGGGTTTACCTACCTGGGCGAAAACGCGCGTTATTCGCCCTCGCTGACCTATGACACCGAGCAAAATCTGACCGCCCGCGTCTCGGTCAACTTCGGTCTTTATCAAGACCCCTACAGCGGTAAAATCAGCACGGATGGTACCGCTGTTTCGAATTATGCAGGCCTTTCGGTCTTTACCTACCTCGATAAAAACGGCAATGGGCTTTTTGACGGCGACGACGAAGCGCTACCCGATGTCGTTGTCAATGCCAAACAAATGAACCTGCAACTGGTCACAGATGAAACCGGCGTTGCTTTCAATGGCACCGTCCCCACCTATAGGCCCACCGATATCGTCATGGAAGAAAGCAGCAGTTTCGAGCCTTCCTGGGTATCGGGCTTTGCGGGGGTCTCAGTGATACTACGCCCGAGTGAGACCACGCGCGTTGAATTTCCGGTTTTACGTGGCGCTGAAATCGACGGCACCGCTACCCTCGCCAGCAGCACGGGTATCCCCAGTACTGCCCGCAGCATGACGATCAACCTGACCACACCCGACGGTGAAACCGTCAAATCGACCACTACGCCCTTTGACGGTTTCTATGTCATTGAGCGTATCCGCCCGGGCGTCTATTACATGACGACCGACAGCAGCCAATCGCCCACCACCGCCTATCGCCTGCCTGAGAAGATTATCGTCACCACCGAAGGCGGCCAATTCTACGGCAAGAACATTGAACTCACCCGCGGCTATGACATTCCATTTACCTTCTCGGCCGCCAATGCCAACCCGTCCCTGCAACGCCGCACCAAAATTTTGAAACCAGAAGATATCGCGCGCGAGGATGTGTATATCCGGCTAGGCAATTACCGCTCCGGCGTGGCGCTGGCGCTGGATTGGTATAAATTCAAACTGCGCACGCGCAGCTGGCAAAATAGCCTGTCGCCGGTGGTGGCTGATTTCGATACGATTGCACGCGACGCGAATACCAGCCTCCTGCCCTTGCGCTTGCAACCCACCCAGCCCCTGCGCCTGAGTGAAGCGGCCCTTTTGTGTGAACGGCTGGTGGATGCGGGCTTTGAGGATTGCGGCGTTGATGTGGTGACGACCTATCAAGGTGACGCGCCCGAAGCCGCCGCGGCATCATCAACCCCCTCAAAAGGTTAGGAAATCAAGAATTGCGTTCCAGGTTTCAGCGAATCAATGTACCTTATGGATATTATGAAACCTCACGTCACAGTCATCAATCTGGCCAAACGGCAAATCTACCTGGCGTACCAGGGCATCCAGATTTTCCTGATCCAGCCACGACGACCCCGACCCGCGCGGTAAGCCACCGCCGGAGCCTTCCTCGCGTCGCGGGCAAAACTCCAAAGCAAGACACCAAGACCGATGCTCTGCTACGCATCGCTTTTAAGTATACGTTTCTGGAGTGACGCTGATGGGTCAGAAAAATAAAAACCCCGCCCAATTTCTTACCAAAGGCACCCTTGCCAAAACCGGCCAGCCCTATGAAATGGTGCTGCAGGGTGCGGGCGACATTGATGCCATTTTGGATTTGCAAAAAATCGCCATGGATGACCTGAGCGATGAGGAAAAATCCTATCTGGTGCCCAAGGACCGCGCCTTTTTTGAAAAGCATTTTGCCAGTGGTAACCTGATGCTGGGTATTATCAGCGAAGGCAAGCTGGTGGCGCAATGCGTCATCGTCAACCCGACCAAGCAAAGCCCCAAAACCGGTATGACCGATATGCCCGGCCGCCTGGCGCCGCACCGGGTCACCGTCATTCAGGGTGTTATCGTGCATCCCGACTATCGTGGCAACCGGCTGATGAGTGAAATGGTCGATGTCTGGCTGGAAATTGCTCGGATGCAAGGTCGCCGGCACGCCATCTCCGAAGTCACCGTCGACAATCATTTCAGCTGGGCCGTTTTCATGAAAGAAGGCCTGCAGCTGCACAGCATTGGCTATGATCCGGACGACGCGGTGCATCTCTATAATATGCACGCCGAAGTCTCCCAGCTGATCGAACAGCGGCTGAACATCGCTTTTAACCAGGTGGCCGCCCCGCCGCCTTCTCAAAAAGCGGTACCGGTATCGCTGCATGAACTTGACAAACAGCGCGCGCTCATCAAAAAAGGCTTCAAGGGCGTGGCCCGCAACCCCAAAACCGGCGAAGTCATTTTCGACAAACCCAAGAAGCAGATCTTCCCGTGGAAAAAGAAATAAAGACCTGGACCTTTCAAGGGCGGCAAGCGGGCCCACGCCTGCTGGCGCTGGGCGCTATTCACGGCAATGAAAAATGCGGCACCGAAGCCATCAGCCGGCTGATCGTTGAACTCGAGGCCGGTATTGTCACGTTAGATGCTGGCACGCTGATCTGCGCGCCCATATGTAACCCAGCCGCCTATGCGGCGCATACGCGCTTTGTTGATGAAAACCTCAACCGCATCATCCGCCGCCACGCGCCCGCCACAGGGATAGAACAACCCTATGCCAATCAGGTGACGACCCTGATCGACAACTGCGATATCCTCCTTGATTTGCATTCTTACAGCGCCGGGATAAAACCCTTTTTGTTTCTCGACCGCGAAGATGACGCGCACCGCGCCTATGCCACCGCCCTGGATATTCCGTACTGGGTAACCGGCTGGAATGACGCCTATGCCAAGGCGGGTGAACTGAACGATGGCGATACCGTCTCCTACGCGCACAGCCAAGACAAATTAGCCATTCTGGTCGAATGCGGCATTCACACCGATCCGGCTGGCGGCAATGTCGGCTATAACAGTCTGCGCGCGGCCCTGGCGCATTTTAAGATGGCGGCGGCTTCGTCAACTGTATACGCCCAAAAACCGCTGATCAGTCGTCTGTCACAAATTATTGCCAAACAGCGCAACGGCGAATTCACCCAGCCATGGCAACATCTTGATAACGTCAAAAAAGGCGACGTCATCGCCCGGTATGCAGACGGCGAAGAAGTCTTGGCGCCGCATGACGGGGTGGTGATCCTACCCGATGCCAAAGCGAAAACCGGCAATGAGTGGATTTATTTCGGCCGGAATGAAAGCTAACCTTTAGGCCGCCCCCACCAGATCAAGCGCCTGCATCTCATACAGCTGCCGATAGCGCGACGACGGATTGGCCATCAATTCGGTATGGCTACCCTGCTCGATGATGCGGCCGCCATCAAAAACCAGAATACGGTCGGCTTTTTGGATCGTCGATAGCCGGTGCGCGATAGTGATGGTGGTGCGCCCCTCCATCAGTTTTTCCAAAGCTTGTTGAATGTAATGCTCCGAGACTGAATCAAGGCTCGACGTCGCCTCGTCCAATATCAGCACCGGCGTATCGGCCAGAATGGCGCGCGCAATGGCGACGCGCTGTCTTTCACCGCCGGAAAGCTTCACGCCCCGTTCCCCCACCAGCGTGCCATAACCCAGCGGCAGCTCGGTGATAAAATCATGCGCGAAAGCTTTACGCGCTGCCATTTCGATACTTTCCTGGGTGGCATTCGTATGGCCATAGGAGATATTTTCCGCCAGCGAACGGTGAAACAAAATGGGGTCTTGCGGCACCAGGGCCACATTACGACGCAGCGATTCCATGGTGACCCGACTGATATCCTGACCAGCAATAGTAATACGTCCTTCGGTCACGTTATAAAGCCGCTGCAAAAGTTTGACGAAGGTCGACTTGCCGCTGCCCGATGGTCCCACCAGCGCCAGTTTTTCCCCGCGACGGATAGAGACGTTTACCCCTTCATAAATACGGCGGTCACTGGCGGGGTAGGAAAAGGCAACGTTTTCGAAACGGATAAAATCATCCGCTGCCACATCACGTTCGTTGAAGGCTAATTCCACCGCATCCGCCGCATCGACAACATCATCCTGGCGCAGCCAAAAACCAACATTATCTTCCATGTCATTAACGGCCCGCTGCAGCTGCGCAATATGATGGCCAATATCGCGCAGATAACCGCCGATGATAAAGAGCGTCGTAATGACCAATACGATATCACCCGGCGTCGCGCGCCCCTGTCCCCACATCCAAAGCGCGATCCCCACCATCACCCAGGTCATGCCATTGCGCAGGATAGAGCGCACAACATCGGCCATCACGCCGGTTTGCCAGGCGCGTAAAGACTTCACCTTCCACACATCGACCACTTTGCCAAAGGCCTGATCCTCACGGCGCTCAGCCGCAAAGGACTTCACTGTGGGGTTGCCCGAAATCACATCGGCCAGCGTAGCCCCTACTTTGGTGTCACTATCGGCTGACTCGCGAAAACGTGGCGCCAGCATTTTGATCGACATCCACACACTGGCCAGACAGTAGATAAAAATCATCACGCCGGCCGCCGCCCCTACTTCGGGGAGGGCCAGACTCAGCATGACGGTCACGCCAACCATGATGGTGATGGCGGGCAACAGCCCCATCAGCAGCGTGTCTTCAAAGGTATCGAACGACCACATACCGCGGGTCAGTTTACGCACCGTGCCCCCGGCAAAAGTATTGGCGTGCCAATCCGCGCTGAAGCGTTGTACTTTCCGCATACCATCGTTGATGATGGCCGAGAGGTTACGCACGGCGAATTTATTCCACACCCACAAAGACAGGCAGCGCAGCAATTGATGCGCCAGTCCCAGCAGGACAAAGATAAGAAATGCCTGCCAGGCACCCTCGCTATCACCGGTGGTGACGGCATCAATCAGCTTGCCCGAATAAACCGGCCAAACCACATCCATGAGGACCGAGGCCAACATAAAGAAGGCCGCCAACAAGCCCAGCGCCTGGTTGGGCTTCCAGTAATTGAAAGAAAAGCGCATGACATCGCGCCAGTTGACGCGGACGGCTTTGCTTTTATCGGCGATGCTCTCGGTCATGATAGCTTTCCTTAAAGTGACAGGGGGAGAGTAGCACCCCTCAACACTAAAAAACAGTTGCCCATCAGCATGCGGCTACCTCCATATTTTCTATAACCAGAAGAGCGCTCCGATTTACCCTTAGTCGGCTTTTATTAAGATTTTTACACCAAGATAGTTTGAACGAGGGGACCGCCATGCTGAATAAAGACTTCTTTAAAATCACCAGCCTTTACGCCTTTGGCGTGGTGGGTTTTTTCTATTTTATCTGGGCGCTGCTCCGTCTCGTCATGCCCGAGGCATCGGTCGATATCGTGCAAGCGCTGGCCGGCGCCTTTGGCATCAATATGCCTGACACCTTTAGTTATGAAGGCAGTCAAGGCCTGCAAGCGATGGGCGTCGTTGCCATCATCGTCTTGTTGTCGCTGGGCCTGGTGATCCTCAATGTCTTTTTCAGCGCGATTATCACCGCCCGGCTGATCCAGCCGCGCGTGGGCCTGATCACCTCATCGCGCGGTGTCCTCAGCACCACCTGGAACAGCGAGATGCCCCATGTCCTGATCCGCCTGTCCAACTTTCATAAAAGCAACCTGATTGATGTCACCCTGCAAGTGGTGCTAATCGTCGAAGAAGTGCGCAGCAACGGCACCAACGGCGAGCAATTCCGCAGCTATCTGCCCGTTCATGCATTTACCCCGCCCGGCATTCTCTTCATGGAACCCCGGATGCCCTGGACAATTGCGGTGCCAGCCGATGTGCGCCTTAGCAATTCCCTCACCAAGGATTATCATTTCAAACCGGGCGCGCCGATCACCACGTCCTTCTCTCCCGGTAAAAAGGTCGAGCGTGCGACGCGCAGCCTACAAATCCTCATCAAAGGCACCGACACGCACTCTTACGCCTCTTTCGCCATCCATCGTAAAATCCCCATCGACAGCCAAGAGGGTGACAGCTACACCCTGCATCTTCATCGCGGCAGCTTTAAATCTTTGCCGCTTTATATCGAAGAAAAAGACGATCTGGAGAGCTACATCTACAGCTGATCCCGACAGCACATTAAAAAACCGCCCCGGCATACTGCGCGGGGCGGTTTTTTTAGAAGCTTTCGCTTGAAGCCTTAAGCGGCTTTTTGCTGGGCTTTCTGCTGAACTTTTTGTGCATTGTCAGCAGCAGTTTTGACGCCGTTTTCGAACAGCTGGCCGTAGACTTTGCCAGCTTCAGCCACGATGTCGGCACAGGTACGGCTGGAAGCCAGTACTTTTTTGCCGCATTCCTGAGCGAGTTCTGCTTGCAGGGTGGCGAATTGCTTGACGTCTTTGGTGCCGGCAACTTCTTGAGCGCTGGCGGTAGTGGTGGCAACCAGTTGGTTGGTCAGCTCAATCTGTTCGCGCATCAGCTTTTCGCTGAGCTTCAGGTTGGCTTCGCCCAGCTTCTTAAGGTTTTCCAGGGTTTGCTGGGTCAGGGTGTTCCAAGTTTCGTAGAATTCGTTTTGCATGTCAGTTCTCCTTCAAGAGTGAATGGTGACGTAGAAGCGCTAAGACTTAAAGAATAAGCAAATGTCTTATACTAGAAGTATATATTGCAGCGCAACAAAAAAGCAAGGGGGTTACCCTTGCTTGATTTTGTATATAAATATCAATGGCTTAT
>JAIXUW010000171.1 GCA_027483355.1 Alphaproteobacteria bacterium | reverse complement strand
CCGCCATAGGTTACGTTAGAACCAGAAATGCCGATCTGCCCAGCACCTGCACCCTGGTTACGAATAGACAGTTGATCGGGTGTACCGCCTGTGGTCGAGAGGATGAGTTGCCAGCCGTTATAATGGGCCGGACCGCCGGTAAGATCGACGTCAGCATCAATCAGAACGGGGGCGGTCTGTGCGGCGGAGATATAAATGGTGTCCGGTGACCAGTTGGTCAGCACGGGCAAGGGTGTATCCAGCGTCAGCGCCGCCGTCACCGTTACACTGTCACCGGTGGGACGGGTGAAAATGGAGACGGCGCTTTCGCCTGATGCGGTAACATAAATATGTCTGCCGTCGGGACTGATGGATATAGCACCCGCTCCGGCCAGGCCATCGACGCCGCCGACACCATCTTTGAACATCCCCACATAAGTTAAGGCGCCCGTCGTCGCATTCCGGCTAAAAATTGCAAGAGCATTATCAGAAGAAGATACGCTATAGACGAATCTACCGTCACTGCTTACGTTGATATGCTCAACGCCATCAAGACCATCAACTCCACCCACGCCATCTTTCATCTGACCCACATAGGTCAGTAGGCCGGTTACGGCATTGCGGCTAAAGATAGCCAGAGCGTCTTCACCAAATCCCCCAGCATAAACGTGGCGGCCATCACCACTGATAACGACACCTACGGCGCCGTTGAGGCCATCGACGCCACCAACACCGTCTCTCATATGCCCCAGATAGCTCAGCATACCGGTGGTTGGGTTGCGGCTGAAAATAGAAATCGCGTTATCAGAAAAACTTGACGCATAGACATGCCGCCCATCCGGGCTGCTGGTTACGCGGAAATTAAACGCCAAGCCGTCAACCCCACCGACGCCGTCCTTGACCATGCCCACATAGCTAAGGGCGCCGGTTGTAGCATTACGACTGAAAACGGCGAGGGCATTCTCAGACAAGCCGGCAGCATAAACGCTTTTACCATCCGGCGTAATGGTGATACCGGAAACACCCGTTAGGCCATCAACGCCACCAACGCCATCCTGCACCATACCAACATAGGTGAGCAGCCCCGTACTGGCGTTCCGACTGAAAATCGCTACAGCGTGCTCGGACTGACCCGCTACATAAAGGTATTCACCGTCAGGGCTGATGGACACTGCAATCGCACCCGAGATGCCGTTGACGCCCCCAACGTTATCTTGCACCATACCAATATACGTCAGCGCACCAGTCGTCTCGTGCCGACTAAAGATAGCAACGGTACCGCTGAGACCACCCGCTCGGCCGGCGACATAAACGTGTTTACCGTCGGGGCTATTTTCTACACCAGCAGCATTAGATAAACCATCCACCCCACCAACACCCTGCTTGACGACACCGACATAAGACAACGCGTTCGAGGCCTTGGGATCGTTGAGGCTTAAGGTTAAATCACGCGGCTCGATCACCGCGCCGGCGGCCGTGTTTTGATAGGTCAAATTCTCGACGAGGGCCTCGATCGCGGCGGCGGTGGCATTGGCATTAAGCGTCACCACCAATTGCGCGCCACTCGCACCACCCGTAAAGGAGCCAATGGTCACCCCGCCATAGGTAATATTAGCACCCGAAACACCGATCTCCCCGGCGCCAGTCCCCTGGTTGCGGATCGCCAGCTGGTCATCGGCACCGCCGGACGTCGACAGGGTCAATTGCCAGTTGGTGTAATAGGTAGGACCGTTGCTGAGACTGACGCTGGCATCAATCAGCACTGGCCCCGCTTGCGCTGTCAGCGTTGATATATTGCCGGGGCTCCAATCGTCGATGGTTACCGGCAGCGGATCGACCAGTGATAACGTGGCGTTCAGTACCGCTGTAGAGCTGATATGACGCTCGAATACAGCAACACCGCTATCGTTGAAGCCCACGCCGTAGACAAACTTACCATCAGGGCTGATAGTGACAGCCGTTGCCCCCAACAAACCATCCACGCCGCCAACGCCGTCCTTGACGATGCCGACATAGGTCAGTGTGCCCGTGCTCGGGTTGCGGGTGAAAATAGCCAGCGCCGAATCATTTGCACCGCTGACATAGACATTAAGGCCATCAGGACTGACCACGATGGAAAAAACAGCATTCAGACCATCGACGCCACCGACACCATCCTTCATGACACCGATATAAGTGAGCGCACTGGTATCACTGTTGCGGCTAAAGATAGCAACGGCATTGTCAAGCGAACTGCCCGCATAGACGTTTTTGCCGTCAGCACTAATAGTGACGAAACGCGCGCCGGAGAGACCATCGACACCGCCAACGCCGTCCTGCATCATCCCAACATAGGTTAACAGGCCAGTTGTGGTGTTACGACTGAACATCGCGACAGAGTTATCAGAATAACCTGTGGCGTAAACGCTTTTGCCATCGCCGCTGACGATGACGGATTGTGCTGCGCTTAAGCCATCAACACCGCCCGTCCCATCACGCATCATACCCAGATAAGTGAGCGCGCCGGTATCGGCGTTGCGGCTGAAGATACCAATAGCACTGTCATTAGAGGCAGAGGTGTAAAGATGCTTGCCATCGGGACTAAAGGTGATGCCATAGGGCAGCCACAAACCATCCGCCCCGCCGACACCGTCCTTGACCACACCGACATAGGTGAGGAGACCCGTTGCAATGTCACGGCTGAAGATGCCGACGCCATTATCGCCGTACCCTGCGGCATATACGTGCTTACCATCAGGCGAGATCGTCAAGGCCTCGGCATTGGCCAAACCATCGACCCCCCCCACGCCATCGGTCATACGGCCCAGATAGGTCAAGGCGCCGTTAATAATATTGCGGCTGAAAATAGCCACCGAAGCGTCGGTGCGGCCCGTGACATAGGCGTGGCGACCATCGGGGCTGATGAGGACGTCGCTGGCACCGGACAGACCGTCGACGCCGCTAACGCCATCTTTGACGACGCTGTTATAAGTCAGGCTGCCGTTGTTAGAGGGCTCCTTCAGCACCAAGGATAAATTGCGCTCGAGCGTCGGCGCACCCGTGGCGGTATTCTGATAGGTCAGGTTTTCGATCAGCGCCTCGACGGCGGCGTTGGTTGCGTTAGCGTTGAGGTTAATGGTGAGGGCCGCACCGTTATCACCCGGTACATAACTGCCAATAAGAATACCGCCGTAATAGACGGCATTACTCAAGACATCTGCGCCAATCTGCCCTGCACCCATACCCTGATGACGCACGGCCAGTTGATCTTCGTTGCCACCGGTGGTGGAGAGGACCAATTGCCAGCCGTTATAGTTGGCGAGGTCGCTTGAAAGGCTAATATCCGCATCGATCAACATGGGCGCTACCTGCGCCACCGACACCTCGACCGCCGTTGCCGACCAGCCATTGATGGCGGGGGCAGCACTCATCTGCAGCGTGCCCGTCACCGCCATGCTGCCACCGTCATCGCGGGTGAAGATAGCGACGGCGTTGTCATTTTGGCTCGCCGCATAAATATGTCGACCGTCGGGACTGACGATCACCGAGTTCACAACACTCAAACCATCAACGCCACCAACGCCATCTTTCATTTGGCCAATATAGGTCAGTACACCCGTCGTTAAATTTCTACTGAATATTGCAAGGGCACTATCATTCTGACCAGCGGCATAAACGTAGCGACCATCTGGACTTACCGTGACATAAAAGGCATTAGATAATCCATCAACGCCACCGACACCGTCTTTCATCACATCAACATAGGTAAGTGCGCCTGTCGTTGGGTCGCGACTAAAAATAGCAATGGCATTATCGCCGCGGCCCGCAACATAAACATGAAGACCATCTGCCGTTACCGTTGCCGACCATGCGCCGGCCAAACCATCGACACCCCCGACGCCGTCTTTTAAAATACCAACATAAGTAAGAGCGCCCGTGGTCGCATTACGGGTAAAAATGGCTATCTCGTCCTCGCTATACCCGAGAGCGTAAACGTTTTTACCATCTGAGCTTATAGTTAGACCGAAAGAACCCTGTAAACCATCAACGCCACCGACACCGTCTTTTACTTGCCCCTGGTATGTGAGCAAGCCCGTAGTAGAATTGCGAGAGAAAATAGACACGGCATTATCAGAGCCGCCGGCTGCGTAAAGGTGCCGCCCGTCGTTGCTGAGAGTGATCGACCAAACACCTGCCAAGCCATCGACACCGCCGACACTGTCCTTAACTATACCTAAATAGGTAAGCAATCCGGTTGTTGCGTCACGACTAAACATACTGACAGCATTATCCACGAACCCGGCAACGTAGAGGTGATTACCATCAGGGCTGACGGTTACAACACGCGCGCTCGAAAGTCCATCGACGCCACCGACGCCATCCTGCATCTGGCCTAAATAGGTCAGCGCGCCGGTCACAAGATTGCGACTAAAGATAGAAACCGCATTATCAAAGGCGCCGGTTGCATATACAAATCGGCCATCGGGACTGAAAGCCACATAAGCGGCGCCTGATATTCCATCGACACCTCCCACACCATCCTGCATCATGCCGGTATAGGTCAGGCCACCGGTGGCGGCCGGATCATCGAGGCGCAGGGTGAGTTGCCGCGGCGGGTCGGAGACGTCCATCGTTCGCTGATAGGTAAGGTTTTCAATCAGGGCCTCGACCGCTGCGTGGCTGGCGCTGGCGTTCAGGGTGAGGACCAGATCAAGCCCACCCGTGCCGCCGCTGAGCGTGCCGATGGTGACCCCACCATAGGTGACATTAACCCCTGACAGGCCAATTTGCCCAGCGCCTGTGCCTTGGTTACGAACGGATAACTGCTCGCCCGCCGTTGGGCCGGCCAAAGACAGCACCAGGTTCCAGCCGTTATAATTCGACACATTGCTGGTCAAGGTCACATCGGTATCAATCAGCACGGCGCCCGCTTGCGCCGCTGCCGTGTTCAGCAGATTGGGCGACCAACCAGTGACGGTCGGGCCCGACGTCAGCTCAAGCGTGCCCGTAACGGCCAGACCCGCGCCGTCATCGCGGGTATAGAGCGCAACAGAGTTACTATTATAAACGGCCGAATAAACATGCCGCCCATCAGCACTGGCGATGACGTCATAGCCCGAGGATGCACCGTTAACCAGACGGCCGATATAGGTTAGTGCCCCCGTTGTTGTGTTCCGGCTGAAGTAAGAGACCGCGCTGTCAACAATACTGCTGGCGTAAACCGTTTTGCCATCGGCACTGACGGTTACGGATTTAACACCGTCAAGCCCATCGACACCGCCGACCCCGTCCTGCATGATGCCCACATAGGTAAGCAGCCCTGTGGTGGCGTTGCGTGAAAAGATAGAAATTTTGTCATCGGAATAGCCGGCGACATAGACGCTCGTGCCATCCGGGCTGATGGTGATACCCCAGGCAGAATCCAGACCGTCGACACCGCCGACACCATCTTTCATCATACCGAGGTAGGTGAGCGAGCCCGTAATTTCGTTACGGCTGAAAATAGCGACGGCATCTTCCACATAGCTACTGGCGTAAAGATGCTTGCCGTCGGGGCTGATGGTGATGGCATAGGTCCCGCTGATACCATCGACACCGCCGACGTTATCCTGAACGCGCCCCACATAGGTGAGCGCACCCGTGGTTTCATGACGGCTGAAAATCACCACGGAGTCTTCGTTGGTACCGGCCGCATAGACGAATTTTCCATCCGGGCTGACCTCGACGTGCCAAACACCGGCCAGGCCATCAACGCCGCCAACTCCGTCCTGCATCATACCCACATAGGTCAGCATCCCGCTGACAGCATTGCGCGAGAAAACGGCAATCGCGTTATCATCGCGGCCAGCGACATAGACGTTTTTTCCATCGGGACTAACCGTCAGATCAAAGGGAACATCAATACCGTTAACACCGCCCACCCCATCCTGCACTGCGCCGACGTGGGTGAGCACACCCGTCACCGGATTGCGACTATAGATCACCACGGAGTCGTTACTGATAGAGCCCACATAGACATGTCTGCCATCCGGACTTTCCGCCAGTGCGGCAGGGTTAGCAAGGCCGGTGGTGGCACCCGAAACATATGTCAGCGCCCCGGTCGCCGCCGGGTCATCCAGACGCAGCATGATGTCGCGCGTCGCAATCGGGGCACCGGTGGCGGTGTTTTCGTAGGTCAGGTTTTCGATAAGCGCCTCGACGGCGGCATCGATGGCCTGCGCATTAAGGGTCACCACCAGATCGGCACCGTTCACGCCGCCGGTGAAGGTGCCGATGGTGACGCCAGCAAAACTAAGTGTACTGCCCGAAACACCAATCTGCCCCGGACCGGTGCCCTGGTTACGGATGCCGAACTGATCATCGACCCCGCCCGTGGTGTTCAGTACCAGTTTCCAGCCGTCATAATTGGCAAGACCCGAGGTGAGCGTCACATCTGTATCAATCACCACTGGTCCCGCCTGAGCGGCATCAATATTAATCGCATGGGGCGACCAGTCCGTCAGTGCCGGTGCGGTCAGGGCGCCCGCAAAGTTTTCACTGATGGCCAATTCGGTTTCGATATCGCCGTGGCGGTATTCAAGGTCCCAGTCGCCACTGAGCGCGACGGCGCCGGTGATGTCCGTCGAGGCCGCAATATCGGCGCCGGTATATTCGGCGATACGGTCAACCAGCAGACGGCCCGCATCATCGGCGGCCAGATCGCAGCCGTACAGCAAGATATCCGCATCGCCCGACAGGTGCTCGCCCCAGATGGCCAGGTTTTGTTGATAGGTATCGACTGTCTCGGCGGTCAGGCGTAAGCCGCCCAAGGTCAGCCCCTCGCCTGCTTCGGCGTGGCTGTAGATATGCAGCGCATCGACATGATCGTATTGCGCCAGGACTTCACCAATCTGGGTGATGCCGTTCTTGGCGGGATCGAGAAAGACAACGCGCAGACCTTTGGCTTCGATATCCGCCACCAGCGTGTCGACGTCGCGGATGTTACGCTCGACGAAGGCAATCTCGACGCGACCGCCACGCGGGTGCACGCCTGCCTGTTCGGATTGGTCAGCGTCGGTGTCGGGGGTATCGGCAGCATCCGGTTGATCGACCGCCGGTTCGGTGGCAGCATCAACGGTTGGCACCAGCGCGCCGTCGAAGACAAGGCGCGGCTCCAGCGCAATCAACATACTATGGCGTGCGGGCGGCAGCAGACGCAGCGGCATGGGCCGATCAAAGACCGTGCCCGTCCGTAAACGTGCGATCCAGCTTAACAGCTTGTCTTTTCCCATTACCGCCCCTGAAAGGGATTGGCTCACTTACAATTATTATAAGCAAACTTGCTTAGCGATTAGTAAATTTTTAACCGTTCAAGAAATGAGCCGCGCTGCCATTCGCGAACGATATGCTATTGAAATGAAGTGAATGATGTTGAGCTCAAGCCAGGCGCCGGCAATGGCGCCAAAAAAGAAGGTAAAAATTAATAGAGTCTAAAGATCCGTGTTCCCAGATAAAGCCACGCGCCTCAGAGCAATTCAGAGCGGAAAGACGACAACGCCAGCGCCTGATCCGTCTGGATACACGCGGATAACGATATGATACCCAATATCTATATGCATACGGTGCGGGCAACTCTCTCTGCTTCCAAAGCTCGATTACATCGCGGATGAACAGCAACGAGCCTGCTTACGCAACTATTAAAAAATTCAGGCTTCGCCCTGAAACACGTTTCACAGTCCGGCACCGTGTTAAAAGAGAGTGTACCGTCTTTTCTATGACGCGGCAGCCTGATCTCGCGGTCAAACTTACAGCAGTGATCATAATCTTTATGGTGCAAATGAAAGGGCTGCTTAGCACTTTTACCGAACTGTTTGCCGCAAGCCTGACAGTTTTTATCCCTATCTAATACAAATGCTTTGACAAAAGGATGTCGTTGCATTCTTTGCGCGAACATCTTCCACGCCTTTATCTCATGGCGCTTCTTCGCTTCAGCGCTTGAACAGGCTGGAATGAGATGGGGAGGTATGGTTTTCATTTTGTCTCTTTGAAACCATGGATTTTTAAAAACTATTATGTTGCTAATTTTAAAAGGCCCATCGCCCCCATACAAGCAGGGTTTATGCGCGGCAGTATGGGTGTGTGAGAATACCCATGGATGAGGTCTCCGCCAGTGGCGAAGCTTTACTGTCGTTTTTCTTTAATTAAGGCAAACTGAAGACGAATGGTTGGGGTACTAGGATTCGAACCTAGGAATGTCGGTACCAAAAACCGATGCCTTACCGCTTGGCGATACCCCAACAGGGAAAGTTTGGGCACATTAGATAAAAAATCGCCCTTCCGCAAGGGTGGCGCCGTATTTAAACCGGCATCTAAATATTATGAATAATTAATGACTTAACCTGTTATCCCGCCCTGTGATGCTGGATTGTGACATTAAAATTATGCGATTGGGGGAGAATCTGATATTGTCTTGCAATTGCATAACTCCGTGAGACCCCCTTGAGCGAGGCATAAAAGCCCATGGTGCAGACCTTTGGCACGTTCAAATCCATCGCCGATCGCCGCGACCGCGACGCGATTGATAAAACCATTGCGGCGGCCGCCAATCAGGAAACGCCGCTGACCGATGCTGCCCGCTTGCCCGTAGCGACGCACCAAGAGCGCGTCAATGCGCAAATGTTCAAAGCGATTGAAATTTTGGGCCGCAAACTGGACCGCGTGGATGACGAACGCTCGCTCCTTACCCGCCGTTTGGCGCTGATTGAATCCTCTGCCAGCATCGACGAGAAAACCGGTAAGCTTTATCTGCCGGTTGTCACCGATGGTGCCGCACCGGTGGTTCAGCACATAACAACCGCCGTGCCAAAATGGATGGTCGGCCTCACCGCCCTCTCGACCATGACCGCCATTATCGCGCTGGCCCTGGTAGCGCTCCGGCCCGTACCCACAGCACTCACACCCGAACAGCTGGCGATCATCAACGCGCTTGTCGAAACCCGCATGGGCGCCCTCAACGGCCCCCTGGCACCGCAAAGCGAGAACGCCCAGAGCTGGCAGCCGGTGGAGCTGACCGAGGCGACAGCCGTACCTGCAGAAGACTTTCCGCTCGCTGAGTCCAATACGAGTGAAGCACTACCCGAACTGACACCAGCCCCGGCCGATGGGGCTGATACAGCCACCGTTACTGCCGCCGCCAGCGAAACGGGGGCGCCTGAGAGCGCCACCACGGAAACAAAGACGACGCCCACCGTCCCCGCTGCTACCGAGGCACCGGTTGAACTGGCCGCCGCCGTGACCGCCCCGGCGGTACCCGCTCGACCTGCCGCCAAGGCAGAGGCAAAGACCGAAACCAACGATCAAGTACCACCCCCCTTGGTGGCGGGCCTTGATATTGGCCGAGATCAGAACCTGCCGGCAAGCCTGTTGGCGGTGGAAACCCGCGCCATGGAAGGCATCCCCGCTGCCCAGCACGATTTAGCCACCATTTATGCGGCGGGCAAGCAAGCCCCGCAGGATTACAAACGCGCGGCCTATTGGTTCGCGCAAGCGGCCGAAGGCGGTATTGCCAATGCGCATTACAATTTGGGCGTGATGTTCCAGCAGGGCCTTGGCGTCAAAAAAGACACCAACAAAGCTTTGGGCTGGTATGAAAAAGCGGCTGAGCTCGGTCACCCCGAGGCCATGTATAACTTGGGCATCGCCTATATCGAAGGTGTTGGTACCACGCGTAATGTTGAACGCGGAATCAGCTTCTTTGAACAAGCAGCCGACACCGGGGTGGCGCAGGCCGCCTATAACCTGGGTGTGTTGTATGAGAGCGGTTTTGCCGGACCCATCGACCTTGCCACCGCGCAGAGCTGGTATAAAAAGGCCGCTGCAGAGGACCATACCGAAGCCCGCGAGGCACTGGCGCGACTGGACAGTCAGATGGAACGTGCCCCCGCCCTCAGTGTTGCCGATATGGTTGAACCGGGCGATAGCCCCCTCGAGCAAGGCGACACCACGCCCCCAGAAGATACCGCTTACAAAAACGACCTGGTGGCCAAAATTCAACGCGCCTTGATCGACCGCGGCTTTTTACCCGCCCCCGCCACGGGTGTCATGGATGCGCGCACCGAAGACGCTATTCGCGCCTGGCAGCGCGGCCAGAATATGACGGTCGATGGCATACCCTCGCTGACGTTGCTGGGCGACATTACCAAAACACCCACCGACAACTAATTCTTACAAAATGCGCGCCGGCGCCACCCACCATTGGGGGGCGCCGGCGCGCATTTTATTGACGGCCGCGGCCGCGGTGACCGCATTCTCGTAAAGGCCAAAACACGTGGCACCACTGCCCGATAAACGGGCCAATTGGCAACCGGACGTGCCGCCCAGGGCCGCCAAAACGTCCTTGATCACCGGGGTGACTTCCAGGGCGGCATCGGTCAGATCGTTGCGGTAACGGCCAAGGTCCGCCACCCATTCGACCAAAGATTTACGCCGCCCGCTGTATTGCAGCGGCGCACTGAAACGGGACGTGTAGCGGGTAAAAACTTCGGGCGTGGGCGTCGCCTGCAGGGGATTGACCAGCACCAGGTGAAAATCGGGCAGGCCTTGCAGCCAGGTCATTTCTTCGCCAATCCCCTCGGCCCAGACCGGCCGCTGCACCAGGCAGGCGGGCACATCGGCGCCCAGTTGCCGGGCCAGGCGCTGCAGGCGATCGGGTTCTTCAGGTAAGCCCCACAGCCGTTGCAAGCCTCTCAGCGCCATCGCGGCATCAGACGAGCCGCCCCCCACCCCAGAGGCTACCGGCAAATTCTTTTCCAGCACAATCCGGCCCTGCAAGGGTTGCCGGTATTCGGCGGCCAGCAATTGCGCCGCGCGATAAATAAGATTTTGCGCCGGTTCAAAGACCAGATCGGTCGCGAAAGGACCAACGATATCGAGAAAAAAACCTTCATAAGGCGAGAACGTCAGACGATCGCCCACATCAACAAAAATCATCAAGCTTTGCAGCAGATGGTAGCCGTCCTCGCGACGGCCGGTGATGTGCAAAAACAGGTTGATCTTGGCCGGCGCCAAAAGAGAGAATTGCTGCGACGAAGAGGGATGAAGCATGCCGCCAGCATCCCACATCACTTACCACGGGTAAAGAGGACTTTAGATCTTGGCGTCGTCGTGGCGGACCATTTGCGAGGGCGCCGGCACGGTCAGGCCATTTAGCAATTTAGCATCGACCGCACCGCGCAGCGCCGCATCGCCGGTCAGGTCGCGGGCGCGCCGCCACTGGTACTGCGCTTCGGTGTAGCGACCTACCTGCCAATAAGCATCGCCCAAATGGTCAAGGATGGTCGCATCACCGGGTACCGCCGCCACGGCTTTCTCGAGCCAATCAATCGCCCCACTAAAGTCCTGACGACGGAACAACGCCCAGCCATAACTGTCGAGGATATAGCCGTCCTGCGGCTCAAGAGCCACCGCGCGGCGGATATATTCAAAGGCTGCATCGGTATTTTGCTGGCGGTCAATCATGCTGTAGCCAAGGAAATTCAGTATATCCGCATTATTGGGGTCGATGGCCAACGCCGCTGTCAGATCTTTTTCGGCCGCTGGCCAATCACCCAGCCGGGTGAGCGACATGCCGCGCGAAAAGAGAATGGGCGCGCGCACCTCATCGGCAGGGGACGTCGCGAGGGCACGGTCATAGGCGTCGCGGGCCTTGGCAAAGTCTAATTGGCGGCGATGAATGTCACCAAGAGCCACAAGGGATGGCAGTTGCGTCTGCGGCTGCTCTGCCAGTTTTTCAAGGACATTTGTGGCAGCGATGATATCGCCATCGGCCTGATAAACCTCGGCTACGCGCAGACGCGAGAGCCAGAAAAGCGGTGACGTCTCGGCAATCGCCTGATAATGCGCCAAAGCATCATCGTAATGACCGCCCAGTGCCGCGATATCACCCAGCATCAGCCGCGCATAGGGCATGTTGGGGGACAGCAGCTGAGCAAGGCTCGCGTAAATCTGCGCACTGTCATAGGCGCGCCGCTCGTAGAGCATCGACGCGATATCAAAAATCGCAAAAGCCGCCCCGTCCGCGGCGCTCAGGTTTTGCTTGGCATAGATGTTGTCGCCATGGGTGCGCAGCGTTGGCACGCCTGCGAAAAGGCGATCAACGCCCTCGTAAATTTTTTCGCTGATGACATGGGCGCCGTTGCGATCAAAATAATGCGCGATCACCAGCGCGCCATGCAGCGACAATCCTTCACGCATAGATGTCACATAAGCCGATGCCGCAGTGGTATCATCAGCCGCCATCTCGGCAATCAAGCCACGGTGAAAGGCGATAATACCTTCAACGCCTTTGCTGTCTGCAGTGGCCAGCGCCGCTTGTGCCGCATCAAATTTGCCATTGGCCGCCAGCGTCCAGGCCACCAGCAAAGGCCGGGTAAAGTCGCTGAACCCTTCGGCGGGCAGAGATTCGAGATGCCCCAACGCTGCGACCGGTTCGTTTTCGCGCAAGGCGATGGCCGCCTGAAAAATATGGGCGACATCTGCCACCGGGTCGGCATTATCAATCCCGACAACCAGTTTTTCGGCCTGCTGATAACGGCCCGCCCCCAGCGCCAGCAAGAAAGCGCGGTGCGTCATAGCGGCATTGGTGCCATCGCGCCGGGCCACTTCGCCGATATAGGTCTCCGCCGCCGACCAATCCTGACGCCGCTGGGCATAGCGGCCTGCCAGATAGTTGCCGGCCAGGGTATGACTGACCGGCAAAGCCTGGTCCAGGAAAGCATAGCCGGGTTGAGAAGGTAATTGCGCCAAGGCGTCTTGGGCATCGGCCGCACGGGCAGACGTGGTGATCAGCGCAACCATGGCCAGCGCTGCCAGCATGAACAAACCCAAAGCGAAATTTATTCTATGTGCGTCAGCGGAAGCAGCAATAACGCGTGACGTCGGGCGGCGGCGGGGGCCGGAGGACGAAGAGAGGTGTTTCACGCGGCGGCAGTCTCCTTATCTTTGCAGGCAAGCCACCGCTATCGATACGGTCTCTTACCCTTAAATGGTAACAGGACAATGGTTAATTTCCCGTGCAGAGGGGCGCTGCAGCCTGTTGCGCTGATCGCTTTATCTCGATCTCGACCGTTTCTGCCAAATAACAAGGGCAGCACCTGAGAAAGCGTGCTGCAGCGCAGCAGCGCGTAAGATTGTTTTAATCGGGGATTATTTTGTATTGGGCCAGAGTAATAAAATGAGCAATATCGCCCACTATAGCGTTTTTTATGTCGTCTCGCGTTGCGGTCACTGTCCGACAAGATATACTGACAGGGCATCATCCACCTTGATCACGCCGGGGACCACCAAAATGGATAAACTGTTCAAAGCCTTCAACACAGCCGCCGAAACACTGCGCGCTCCGGTTGAACTGGGTGCGCTTTATGCCTGGTGGCCCTGGATCAACGCGCAGACCCCGGCAAGCCCCGTGGCCGGTAAACCCGTATTAATTTTACCGGGTCTATCCAGCGGCGATCAAATCATGGCGCCGCTGCGCCGTTGTCTGGATGCCAAGGGTTACAAATCCTATGGCTGGGCAGGCGGCATCAACATCGGTCATAACGATAAAACCGCGGCCCATCTGGTAGCGCGTCTGCACGAGGTCTATGCCGCGGGCGGCAACCAGAAAGTTGTCATCATCGGGCACAGCCTGGGCGGTCTTTTCGCGCGGGAACTGGCGCGCGATTTCCCCGATATGGTTGAAAGCATTATCACGCTGGGTGCCCCCTTTGGCATGAAAGATACCGACACGCCCGAAATGCTGAAACGGGTTTATCAATTCATCAACCCCACCGGCGATTTGAGCGAGCTGAGCGATGCTGATCTGCACGCCCGCCGCCTGACGCCGCCGCCGGGAATCCCGGCCACGTCGATTTATTCCAAGGCCGATGGCATTGTGCCCTGGCGCGCCTGTCTCAACCCGAAAACGCCGCTGACCGAAAACATTGCGGTGCCAACCAGCCATGTGGGGATGCCCTATCACCCGCTGACGGTAGCAGCTGTTCTCGATCGTCTGGCGACGCCCCCGGCTGCCTGGCGTCCGTTTGCCGCCGCCAAATACTCGCCGCTTTATGCCTGGACTCAGGCAGCACACAGCGACGATCTGCCGCAAAACCCCCAGTGGACGCCCGGCAAAGACTCGCGGCCAATTTTCAAGAAAAAGTAAAGCTTACATCTCGCCGTAATTGGGGCCGCCGCCGCCCTGCGGCACGGTCCAGACGATGTTTTGCTTGGGATCCTTGATGTCGCAGGTTTTGCAGTGGATGCAATTCTGCGCGTTGATGTGAAACTGCGGCTGGCCATCCGCCCCGGTCACCACTTCATAGACCGCCGCCGGGCAATAGCGCTGCGCCGGTTCGTCATAGAGGGGCAGGTTATAGGCAATCGGCACGGTTGGGTCTTTGAGTTTCAGGTGACAGGGCTGATCTTCTTCGTGGTTGGTATTGGACACGAAAACGGACGACAAGCGGTCAAACGTCAAAACGCCGTCGGGCTTGGGGTAATCAATCGGCTTTGCATCTTTGGCTGGTTTTAATGTCGTATGATCGGCCTGATTTTTCAGCGTCCACGGTAAAAGACCACGGGTGAGCGTTTCGAGAGCAGCGTTCAGCATCCCCCACCACAAACCGCGATGGAAACCGGGGCGGATGTTGCGCACCGCTTTGAGTTCCTGATAGAGCCAGCTGTCGCGGAACTTTTGGCTGTAGCTCTGGCATTCGGCGCCCATGGCTAAACCGCCCGCCTGCATTTCCTGCGCAATCGCCTCGGCCGCCAGCATCCCCGATTTCATCGCCGCATGATTACCCTTGATCTTGGGCACGTTCAAAAAACCCGCCGCGTCGCCAATCAGCACCCCGCCGGGGAAAGTCAGTTTGGGCAGGGATTGCAAGCCGCCTTCGCTGAGGGCCCTCGCGCCATAGGCGATGCGACGACCACCTTGGAGCAGCGCCGCGATATGCGGATGGGTTTTGAATTTCTGCATTTCATTGAAGGGCGACAAATACGGGTTGGTGTAATCCAGCCCCACCACATAACCCACCGACACCAGATTGGCGCCATAATGATAAAGCCAGGAACCGCCATAAGTGGCCGTATCCAAAGGCCAACCCACTGTATGCACGCAAAGGCCGGGTTGATGCTTGTCGGCAGTCACCTCCCAGACTTCCTTGACGCCCAGCGCATAGGTCTGCGGATCACAATCGCGCCGTAATTCAAAACGCTCGAACAACTGACGCGTCAGCGAGCCGCGGCAGCCCTCGGCGAAAATGGTTTGCCGGGCATGCAATTCCATTCCCGGTTGATAAGCGGCGGTGCGTTCGCCCTGTTTATTCACGCCCATATCGCCAGTGGCCACCCCGCGCACAGCCCCATTATCGTCATAGAGAATTTCGGCAGCAGCAAAGCCGGGATAGATCTCGACCCCCAGCGCTTGCGCCTGTTCGGCCAGCCAGCGGGCAAAGACGCCAAGGCTGATGATGTAATTGCCATGATTGTTCATTTGCGGCGGCGTAGGCAGACGCACGGCACCTTTGCGGGTAAAGAAGAAAAACTTATCTTGGCGCACGGCTTCTGCCAGCGGCGCCCCGCGTTCTTGCCAGTCGGGGAAAAGTTCGGCCAGCGCCCGTGGCTCAAGGACGGCGCCGGATAATAAATGCGACCCGACCTCGGCGCCTTTTTCCAGCACGCACACGCTTAAATCCGCATTGACCTGCTTTAAGCGGATGGCCGCCGCAAGACCTGCGGGGCCCGCCCCCACAATCACCACGTCAAAGGGCATAGAATCGCGTTGAGTCATGTTTTTGTTATCCTTTTTATCCTGCTGGCCCTTGGGCTTTCCCTGCCCGTCAGGCTGGGGTATAACGGT
>JAIXUW010000131.1 GCA_027483355.1 Alphaproteobacteria bacterium | reverse complement strand
TCATCGGGATCGACCTGATCGCCCTGCGGCTTGTTTTTCTGCTTTTGCTTTTTTTTGTCTTTCTGGTCTTTTTTGTCTTTCTTGCCCTTCTGGCCTTTTTGACCGGGCTGGCCGTCGCCATCCTGTTCCTGACCGTCCTGACCATCGTCGCCATCCTGACCGTCCTGATCCTGATCTTGGTCCTGATCGTCGCCGTCTTGGTCTTGCTGGTTCTGCTTGGCCTGTTCCAATTCCTCGTCGAGCTGGTCTTCGAGGTTATTGAGAATTTCCTGGATCAGATCTTCGGCATAAAGCGCCCAGATTTTTTCCATGACGGCAATGCGATCAGCGCTTGAACGGGCGATGCGGTTTTTGAGGTTCGACCAGCCAAACAAGCGCTCCTGCTGTCTGGGCTGCAGGTTTTCCAGGCCATCCGGGCCGCCGCACAATTCGCGGAGAGCGATAAAATCGGGGTGAGTGATACCGTCTTTATCGTCTTTAGCATTAGCGGGGCGCCGTGCGAGCGTATCGAGTTTACGCACCAGGTTCGGCTCCACGCCCACACGGTGCCAGCCGTCGTTGGTGTTATCAAACAGCGCGTTGTTTTGATAGAAACTCAGTTGCACGGTGTTGCAAAGGTTCATATAGCGGCGCAAGGCATCAGAGGCTTCACCCTTGGGCGGCAGGCGGGTGAGGCCTAGACCCCGGAAGGTGACGCCGGTGTTGTTCATCGAAACACTGTAATCCTGCAGCATCTGTTTGCCCATGCTGGCAACAAAGCGCGAGGTCACGTTTTCCTCGGCCGCCGCGAACAGCATATGGCGCAGCTGCCATTCGGCCGACAACAAGCGCAATTTTTTAAACTCGTCATCGCTCAGCTTGGGGCCTTTGCCTTTGGCTGTCTTTTTACCCGACTGCGGCTTACCTTGCGCTGCCTGCATTTTTTTGCGCAAGGGCACCAGTTCGGTATAGACCTGTTGCATGCGTTGGGGGTAGGCCACTGACAAGAGAGACTGGCCGACCTCGCGATAAACATCAGCACGCGCGTGTTCAAATCCCACAATGAGCGACTGCATCAAATCAATGTTGATGATGTTTTTTTGCCGCTGGAAGGTAAAGCCGGTACCCGGATCACTCCAGCCATACTTGGTATTTTTATCGCGGAGAGCCTCGCGGACATGGTGCGCGTGAGTCAGCAACTCTTGATGCGCGCGTTTGGTATTGACGATGTCTTTCCACAACGCACTCGAGCGTAATTCGCCTGCAGGCACGGGAGTTTTCCACCCCTGCATCTGATCGGGATTGAGCAGCAGATAACCAAGGGCCGCCCCCCATACCAGCTGGGTTTCAGGCGTTTCGAATTTGGGCGACTTCGCCGCTTCGCCGGTTTGCACGGCCGCCAGCGCATTGGCGATTTCGGCGGTCAAAGCAGGATCGACGCTGCGCCCGCGCGTTTGCAAGCCGTTCAGGAAAGCGGTCAGATCGGCAAAAGTGAAAGGCTCAGCCTTGTCACCGCCCTGCTGGGCCGCGCGAATTTTGGTGTTGAGCGACAGCCGCTGCCGCGTCAGCGGCTCGCGCAGGATGGTGTCAAAATGGCGGCGGTCGCGGTTGCTCATCCCGTCCGTCTATCCCAAGGCTGTCGGATGTTGCGCGAAACGCCGCAGGATGACGGCGGGCACACACCCGGTGAGGCAGTCTTTATGAGAAGTTTTCGCATGAACCCATGTGATCCGCGCCTGGACAAAACAGAACTGTTGCCAAGCGCGACTCAGTCATCAAGTTATGGAAGCTCAAGACCGAGGTTGAGGCTAGCATTCTTGTACTACTTAACAAATAGTAAATTGTAATTCTTAGGCCCAGAGGCCTCATTTTTATGCTTTTAGTTACGCAACGATAAAAGATATTGTAATTAAATTATAAAAACTGCTTTATTACCGCAAAGCCGTCCAAACCCGTTGTGGCAACCGCGAGCGCCGCGGTTATGGTCAGGAAAACGACAAAAATAATCAGGGCTGCCCGCTGCGTGTCGCCGGTAGTGATGCGGGCCGAACTGTTTTTAGGGCCGATCCATCCTTGCGCGATGGTGTGACCGTTTTCATGGCGGCGCGGACCGCCCAACGTCACCCCCAGCGCCCCCGCCAGAGCCGCAATCGGCATGCCTTGGCGCCGCGGGTGATAACAAGCCGTTTGCGTCACCGCCACCCGCAGGGCGCGGAGCGGCCAAGACCGGCTGACAAATGTGGCGGCCAGAATGATCAAGAGGCCAGTGAGCCAGCCAGGCACCGCTTCAAAGAGACTGGCGATGCCACGTACCATCCGTACAAAAGGCTGATGCGCCGTGCCATCGGCCGCCCTTTCGGCTGCAATCGCCACGGCTGAAAGCATAACAGCCGTCATCATGAGAGGCGCGCCGCCAATCAAAAACCAAAACAGCGGCATCACGAAAAAGATATTGAGCTGCATGACGCCGGTTTCGAGCGCACGCCGGGCCAGCGTATGCGCATCGGTATGATCAAAACTGTCCCGCAAGACCGGGCGCAAGAGTACACCTGCCGCCGCCAGGTCAACCGGGCCTTTTGCTTTGGCCACTTTTTGCAAAAGCTTGACGGGACTAAGCGGGGAGACACAGGCCAGCATCAATATTAAAGTGGCACACCAGCCAAACGGATATTGCTGAATATTTTGTGCGGCAAAACCAAATAGTAAACCGCAGCCCACCATCACAATGGGCAAAAGCGCGCCGCGAAAAAACATCTCGCGGGCACTGCGGGGACGATTAAGCCGACGCACCAGTTCTTCGCCCGCGCGCTGCGCCAGATGCCACAGGGCCGGTGGACGTGGACGCGCCAACGGATAGGCGATCATCTGCAGGACGCAAAAGAGCAGTACCAATGCCACCGGACCGACAGCATCGAGAAAAAAGGAGAGAATGTCAGGCATTCAACGCCGGCCGGTTATTCGCGCATATCGCGCTGGGTGCGTTCTTTGCGCTCGTGGCGTTCTTGCGCTTCCAGGCTCAGCGTCGCAATGGGGCGCGCTTCCAGCCGGGCGATGGCGATTGGCTCGCCGGTTTCTTCACAAAAGCCATAGGTCTCTTCGTCGATCTTTTCGAGGGCGGCGTTGATCTTGGAGATCAGCTTGCGTTCACGGTCACGCGCGCGCAGCTCCAGCGCGTGATCGGTCTCGAGCGAGGCACGGTCGGCCAAATCAGGCTTTTGCAGGTTGTCTTCCTGCATCTCGCGGATGGTCGCATCGGATTCATTCAGCAATTCCTGGCGCCAGCGCAACAGCTTCTGGCGGAAGTATTCCTGCATGACCGGATTCATGAATTTTTCTTTTTCCGTCGGCTTGTAATCCGGCGGCAGAATGGTCGAAGAGGTTTCAGGCAGCGACTTCATGTGCGAATCCTTTTACCGGGTGAACCTGTCCATTATAGCCAAGCAGGACAGGCCTCAAAAGCCGCAAACGTTATAAACCTTTGGTACAGAAAAGGAAGCCCCCATCGCGCAACAATCTTGCGTGACGGCCTATCTAAGCCTATTTCATCGAGAATTTGGCCAATTCAACCTGCACACGCAGGTCAATTTCATCCAGCACGGCCTGTAATTGGGGGTCCATAACGTTTTCGCGCTGGGCCGTCACCATCTGCTGCAGACGGTCGAGGCGGGTTTGCGGCACCCCCCCCACCAGAAGGTCAATACGGATCTGTTCCAGGGTATCGAGGAGTTCAAGACCGCGGCGTTTGGCGCGGCGGGCGTTTTCCTCCCCGTTGGCGCCATCAAGACCCTGCAGCGCCAATAGCGCATCGAGCGGCGTGGCGGGGGCGGTCGCCGCAATAGCAGACTCGCCCGCCACACCATCGGTTTCAAGCAAGCCGCTGAACGCCGAACTGCCAGTAGCAGCAGGCTTTCCCGTCGTTTTACCAGCGCCTTTGACGCCGGATGATTTTCCCGGTCCTTCGACTTTCATCCTTTAATTATAGTCATCCTTGCCCGTTGAAACCAATCGGCAATATTTGCCCGCCCGACCCGGTTTTCGACAAACAACCCGCAGCTACGTGCTGCAACGCCCCGCCCATACGCGTTTTTATCAAATAATATCAAAGATTTAATTCGCTGGCACGGTTTTCGCAGTGATATCCGCAGGGAACCGATTTGTTATATGGGATGGGAAACAAGATTATGAGACAGGCATCAGGACTTCAGTCCGTTTTAACCAAGGTCTTTCGCGTCACGCTGGCCACCGCCGCCGTCTTGTGCATCGCGACCGCCAGCGCCTCAGACGCCGCCGCTCAAAGCCGTAAAGCCGCCGCCGTATCGGGCGGCGTCACGCGTATCAAAGACATCGTCGATTTCGAAGGCGTGCGCGACAACATGCTGGTCGGCTACGGTTTGGTGGTCGGTCTGAATGGTACGGGTGACACGCTGAATAACTCACCCTTTACGCAGCAATCCATCATCGGGATGCTCGATCGTCTGGGCGTTAACATCCGCGACGAACAACTGAAAACCAAAAACATCGCCGCCGTCATGGTTACCGCCACCCTGCCCCCTTTTACCAACCAGGGCGCGCGCATCGACGTCAACGTCTCAGCCATGGGTGATGCCAAAAACCTGCAGGGCGGCACGCTACTGGTCACCCCGCTGATGGGTGCTGACAGTCAGGTTTATGCCGTGGCACAAGGCCCGGTCGCCATTTCCGGTTTTACGGCTGCAGGCGACGCCGGTTCGGTCACCCAAAACACGCCCACCGGCGGCCGCATTGCCTCGGGCGCGATTGTCGAGCGTGAAATTCCTTTCAAACTCTCGGATCTTGGCTCGCTGCGTTTGGCCTTGCGTAATCCGGATTTCACCACCGCCCGCCGCATCGCCAGCGCCATCAACCAGCACCTGGGTTATACCGCCGCTGAGGCGCAAAACCCCGCCTCGGTCGAAGTTAAAGTACCGCCTGGCTATCAGGCAGGCGTCGTCAGCTTGATGACCGATATCGAACAGCTGCGCATCACCCCGGACCAGGTGGCCCGCGTGGTCATTGATGAAAAATCCGGCGTCATCGTCATGGGTCGTGATGTCAAAATCTCGACGGTGGCCCTGGCACAAGGCAACCTGACCATCCGCATCACCGAAACCCCGCAGGTAAGCCAGCCACAACCCTTCGCACAAGAAGGCCAGACCGTGGTCGTACCCCGCACGGATATTCAGGTCGATACCGACAGCAACAGCCGTATGACGGTGGTGGCCGGCGAGGGCATCTCGCTCGAAGAACTGGTCGAGAACCTGAACGCCCTGGGCGTTGGCCCCCGCGACATCATCAGCATCCTGCAATCCATCAAGGCCGCCGGTGCCCTGCAAGCCGAAATCGAGGTGCTGTAATGGATAACAGCGCCGCCCCCCTCTTTTCGGCTCAGACCGATATCGGCAATGCCATGCTGCGCGCCCGTGCGGCACAGGCCGACACCTTGGGCAAAACCCAGCCTAAGAACATCCAAGCCATTGAAAAATCTGCCAAAGAGTTTGAAGGCATGTTTCTTGCAGAGATGTTATCGCACATGTTCTCCGGCATCGAAGTCGATCCTGAGTTTGGTGGCGGCCACGGCGAGGAAATGTTCCGCAGCATGATGGTCCAAGAATATGGCAAGCAAATTGCACAGGGTCCCGGTATCGGGATCGCCGCAAAGGTCAAAGAGGTCATGATCGCCGCACAAGAACGTGCCACCGACCGCTAAGACCGCCAACGACGCAGAGTAAAGATTTAGAAAGGGTGTAACACAATGACCGCAAGCATGAACACGATGACCGAGACCGCAACCCCCGCCCCCGTATTGGCCGAGCCGCAGGGACCTATCGCCGGTGCCGCCCTTGAAATGCTGCGCCTGATTGAGGATTTTGGCAGCCTTCTGCTGAAAGAAACCGATGCGCTGAAAAAAGCCGATTTCCGTTTGGTTGAACTGTTGCAGGACGACAAGCGTCATTTTGCCAAGCGCTACCATGCTGTCGTCAACCTGCTCTCCAGCCGCCGCGACGAGGTGGCGAAACTGGACCTGGGACTGCAAGAGCGTCTGATCAAGGCGCGCACCAGCTTTACCATCATCCTGAATGAAAACCTGCGCGCCCTTGAAGCGGCCAAAGACAGCACCCGCCGTCTGGTTGACCGTATCCTTGATACCGCCCGCAAGGCAGTAACCGACGAACTGCAGACCAACTATTCCGCCCGCGGCCGCACGCAAGCCTATAAGACAGCCAGCCTTTCCTTAAACATTGACCGCAGCCTGTAAAATAAATCTGGCACGGCTTGTGCAAGGTACGTCTTAAGAGATCCCTGCAAACTCCTTTGTAAAGCATCTGTAAAACGCTCATGACTTATATGCCTTCCCCCACCGCGATGAACGCCTCGGGCGTCACCAACGGGCTGAAAAGCCCGGCGGCACAAGGCGTCCCAGGCCAGAACGGCCTGATGGGCTTTATCAGTATGTTGATGCAAAACCCGGTAATGACGCCCGCCGGTATGACCAACCCGGTCGCAGGCGCCACCGATCTCGCGGCAAAAATTGCCGCGCTGATGCAACAAAATGGCGGCAAGATTGACCTCGCCGCCCTGCAACAGATGATGTCGCCCGAAATGGCGGCCGCCGTTGCCCAGCAGCTGCAGGCGCAAACCAATCCAATCGGCGCGCCCACTCTGCTGGCCGAGACGCCGGTGGGCGCGGGCCTTACCAGCGATTTGAGCGGTCAAGCCGCCGGTACGCTGCAAGACGCCAGCCTGATGCAAGACCTGGCCACACAACTGAACACCCTAGAGCCTGGCGCTGTCGCTTTGCCTGAAACCGGCGCCGCCCCCTTGAGCGAAATGCCCGCCGACACGCTGGCGACCGTCGAAGACGATATGATGGCAACCCTGCTGGCCCTGACCGGCAAAACGCAGGATGCCCCCTTGGTTTCCCCTCTGGCGCAGCAAGCCGCTTCCAGAACGGATGCGCTGCGCACCTCCACACCTGCCGACGCTATGCCCCAGAACGCGGGCCTGACGCCGGGTGCTTTATCGGGTGAGCCGGTTGTCGGCGACGCCAGAGGGCCTTCTCCTTCGACGCTTGAAGCCGCGCTGAAAAACGCTCCGATCATCGTCAACACCCCCGCCACCACGCTGACCGCCCAGGCAGCACAAGCGCAGGCCCAGCCACAACCACAAGCCCCGCAAAACGGGATGTTCAATGGTATGCTGGGCGCAAGCCTGGGTACGCTGAACAGCCTGATGGGCGGCGGCTTTGGCGAGGGCGGCTTTAGCAGCGATCAAGGCTTCTCGGGTCAAGGTTACAGCGATGGCAGTGCCGGTTATGACGGCAGCACGCTCGACAGCGCCGGCCTGAAAACGGCCAATGCGAATGGGGCCAGCTTTACCAATTACATCTCGGCCGCCGCCGGTCGCGCCAATGCCGCTACCGCCCAGATGATCGGCCTGCAGATGAGCCGCAACGCCGCCTCGAAAATCGATACCTTCACCATGCAGCTAGAACCCGCTGACCTGGGTCGCCTGGAAGTACAGATGCGCTTTGGCAAAGACGGCACCCTGTCGGCCAAGCTGATCGCCGATAAACCAGAAACCTTGAGTCTGCTGCAACGTGATAGTGCCCAGCTGGAACGCGTATTGCAACAATCGGGGCTTGATCTTGCCGACGGCTCCCTCAGCTTTGATCTGCGCGAGCAAAATCAACAATCCCTTTACGAGGGACAAGGCCGCGATGAACAGGACTTCTACGCAGGCCGCGGCGACCGCGCTCATAAACAAGATGCGACCATGATCGCACAGGTGGCCATAGAAGCCGCCGGTTACGTCAGCCAGTCTGGCGTCAACATCATGGTCTAAAGCGAAGGGAAATAAATGCTATGGACGCTATCAACGCCACCTCGAATGTCACCAGCCCCGCCTCACAGGGCTCGCTGGCAACTCTCAGCCAGGACTTCGATCAGTTCTTGCGCCTGCTAACGACACAGCTGCAAAACCAGGACCCGCTGTCGCCCATGGACTCGACCGAGTTCACCAACCAGCTGGTGCAGTTCTCGCAAGTGGAACAGCAAATCAAAACGAACGATCAGATGGAAAGCCTGCTGGCGTTCCAGACCCTCAACCTGACCGCGGTAGGACTTAGCTTTATCGGCAAGAACGTCGAAGTCAGTGATGATGAATTCTATATGAACGGCAACAGCGGCGCCTCGATGAGCTATAACATGCCAGAAGGTGCTGCCAAAGGTACCGTCGCCATCACCGATGCCGATGGCAGAACGGTTTACAAAGCCGATGCCGACCTCGGCGCCGGCAAAAAATCTTTCACCTGGGACGGCAAGGATGAAAATGGTATCGCCGTTCCCGCTGGTACCTACACGCTGAAAGTTTCCGCGTTGGATGCGCAAAATAATTCACTCAACCTGACCACCTTTGTGCCCGGCTTTGTTGAGGGCATCGAGTCTGGTGATGACGGCAACCTGAACGTCATTGTCAACGGACGTTTAGTACCCGTCACCGCTGTGCGTAAAGCAACTGTATCGATGCCCGCATCATAAGAATTTTTTGCCGCCACAAAGTGGCACAGCTGTTGCAACGACAATAGTACGAGACAACAAGATACCCGGAAGACAGAAAAAATTTCCGGCACACACATTGAGAAGAAGCGACGAAAGGAAATACACACATGAGCGTCTTTGGTTCTCTCTTTACAGCCGTTGGTGGCTTGACCGCACAAAGCCAGTCGATGGGGATGATCTCCAACAACATCGCCAACGTATCGACGGTAGGCTACAAACGCCGCGACGCTGCTTTTTCTTCGCTGGTCACCAGCGAAAGCCGCTCGACGCTTTACAGCCCCGGCTCGGTACGCGCGTCACAAATCGCCCGTATCGATCAGCAGGGTATTTTGCAGCAGTCGAACTCGACCACTGACGTGGCCCTTTCGGGTAACGGCTTCTTTGTCGTGAAACGCTCGGCTACCGATCCCTTTGCTGAACCACTGTATACCCGCGCCGGATCCTTCTCGGAAAACTCCAACGGTATCTTGACCAACACTTCAGGCTTCACGCTCTTCGGCTGGCCGCTGGATCAAGACGGTAACGTCATTGGCTCGCAGACTGATGTGAACTCGCTGGTGCCGGTTGACGTGGCGTTCCTGGGCGGACTTACCCAGCCCACCACTACAGCATCGCTGAACATCAACCTCGACAAGAACGAAGATCCCTATGCCTTCCCTGTGCAGGTGAACGATGTCGCCAATTTCAGCCGCGATATTCGCGTCTATGACAGCTTGGGCGGCGCGCAGTCCTTACGGGTAAACTTCAAGAAGAGCGAGACACCGACCGCCAATGCCGCCGGTATAGGCGTGGTCGATCTGGCCTCCTTCCAAGGCCCACTGGTCGGCAACGTGCCAGGCCTCACGGCAGGTGACACCTTTACCTTTGATCTGCCGTCAGCCGCCACAGTAAGCAGCCCGATCGCCGCAATCGCCGGTACCACGGTCACCGTCACGATTGGCGCCACCACCACTGCCGCCGAAATGCTGGCCGCCATCAACTCAACCCTTGATACCAATGGCGACCCGGTTATCTACGCCAACATTGATGCCGATGGCCACCTCAACATCAAAGCCCGCAACACCAACGAAAACCTTACCCTAGCGGATACCGGTGGTAACCCGCTGGCTGATATGGACATCACCCCGGGTTTGTTTGCAGCCCCCCCGTTCACACCAGCCGATCTGCTGATGCCAACGGCCGAGACGCCCAATACCGAAGGCTGGTGGCAGGTTGAATTCCTGTCGGGCTCCGCGCCTTTCGGCTCGATCTCGAGCGGCTACCTGAACTTCAACGGTCTGGGTGCGCTGAACGCCCTACCAAACGCCGATGGCGAGCTTGAAGTCAACCTGGCGGATATCGACTGGGGTAACGGCTCGGAGCTGCAGGATGTCAACTTTGATATCTCGGGCTTTACCCAGTTTTCTGGCGAATACAACGTCATCTCGGCGGAGCAGAACGGTGCCGAGCTTGGCTTACGGACCGGGGTATCGATCGACCGCGACGGTTTCGTGACCGCACAGTTCTCTAACGGCCGCTCGGCGCAGATTTACAAGCTACCCGTCGCCACCTTCGCCAACTCCAACGGTTTGGATGAATTGACCGGTAACGTCTACCGCCAGTCGGATGGCTCGGGTGACTATAACCTGCGCGAAGCGGGCCGAGGATCAGCCGGACAGATCGAGGGCGGCGCCCTTGAAGCCTCCAACGTCGATCTTGCCGATGAATTCTCGAAAATGATCGTCACCCAGCGCGCCTACTCGGCCAATACCAAGGTCATCACGACCGCCGATGAAATGACCGCCGAACTGCTGCGTCTGCGCTAACGCTAATTAACAGCTCCCTCCCGTCGTACGGAAAGCGACGACGGTCCCTCCCCCTCAAAAACCCCCGCCGGCAGAAAGCCAGTGGGGGTTTTTCTATTTGAGCTTACGGGATGAGAAACAGAATCGTTTCACGTCGAATCAACTGTCACTTTATAGAACGCAGAAAGTGATCTTAACGTCTGTCAGATAACCTTTTTTAGGTGTTTTGTACAAAAAAACACTGGCGCAGATAGGGCAGAATAACGGAAAATTAACCTGCGTGTGGGATAGTTAAGTTATGGCCCAAGGGAGTATCCCGCCGGTCTTCTCGACACGCTAATGACAAACACCTAGGAAAGGAAAAATGTCATGTCCAACGTAACCCTTACTGCTGCTCTCCGTAATAACCTGCTGAGCCTTCAAAACGTTCAGCGGAACCTCGATGTGACCCAAGGCCGTCTGGCGACTGGTAAAAAAGTCAATAGCGCCCTTGATAACGCGGGTAACTTCTTCGCATCACAATCGGTCAACTTCCGCGCCAATGACCTGAACGGCCGTCTTGACGGTATCGGCCAGGCCATCCAAACGCTGAAAGCGGCCGATAACGGTATTACTTCGATGACCTCGACGCTCGAGCAGATGCGCGCGATCGCCCAGGAAGCACTTGACCAAGCCAACGCGGCTGGGGGCGGTACATTCGGCCCTCAAGACCAGGCTTCGCTCGAAGGTAACTACGATGAATTGCGCCAGCAGTTCTCGAACTACGCTAACGATGCAGGCTATCGCGGTACCAACCTCTTGTTCAACGGCAGCATCACTGTCGTCTTCAACGAAGATGGTTCCGACACCCTTGCCATCACTGGCGTTGATTACGACGTTGCCGCTGCTGGTACCTCGGATCTGACCATCAGTGCTGCTGACTTCCAGACTGCCGGTTCGATCCAGACCCAGATCGCTCAGCTTGATACGGCGATCACCGATCTGCGCGCCCAGGCCCGTACCTTCGGTACCAACCTGACCACGCTGCAGACTCGTGAGGACTTTACCCGAAACCTGATTAACACCTTGAAGGAAGGCTCGGATAAACTAACCCTTGCCGACCAGAACGAAGAAGGTGCGAAACTGCTTTCCTTGCAGACCGCGCAGTCTTTGGGTGTCACCTCGCTCTCGCTGGCTTCTCAGGCCCAGCAGTCCATCCTGCGACTGTTCTAAACCTGAGACCTCGACGAGGTCAGAAAATAAAAAAGGCCGGCGGGGTAAAATCCCGCCGGTTCTTTTTTTGTATGTGGCTCAGACTATTCGCCGCTATCGCGGCAAACAACCGGGACGCCTACAGATAAATAGTCAAGGCGGGGTGCCGCTCTGTTCGCCGCTCTCGCGGCAAACAACCGCGATGCCCGCAGGCATTAAATATTATTCCTTTTTTAACGGTTTTTGTTGCATACTGGGGCTATGACTACGGTGTGGAAGGACTCCACAGAACCCGAACCGGAGAGAATCTCATGGCACTGATCATCGACCTAAAGCCGTCTGAACGCGTCATCATCGGCAGCGCGCTTATCACCAACGACGATACCCGCACCCGCCTGCATATCGAAGGCGATGCACCGATCCTCCGCGAAAAAGACATCATGCGCGAAGAAGACGCGAATACGCCGTGCAAGCGCATTTACCTGACTGTACAGCTGATGTATCTGTCGAATGATCCATCCACGCTGCACGATATTTATTTTCAGCAGGTCCGCGAGATTCAAAATGCCGCACCAAGCACCACTCTTTTTTTCATGCCGATCGGCGAGCATATCCTGAACGGCAATTACTATAAGGCGCTGAAGGAAGCACGCAATCTGATGGATCATGAACGGGAGCTTGTCGCCAATGCCAGCTAGTAATCCTTACGGTCAGGCGGCCGACGCCTATAGCAATACAGCGGTGACCACTGACCAGCGTTCGCTTGAGGGTCGCGCCCTCATGAAAGCGGCACTACGTCTGGAGCAACTCGCCGAGCGTCTCGACGCCGAAGAAAATCTCTCGCGCGAAGAGATCGGCGATGCCATGGAATACAATCAAAAACTCTGGACTATTTTCGTGTCCGAGACCATGAACGAAGAGCATCCCCTGCCACAAGAGATCAAGAATAATATCGCGTCCCTGGGGATGTTTGTTTTCAAACGCACGCTAGATATTCTGGCCGATACCCAACCGGAAAAAATCCGCGCGCTGATTGATATCAATCGCAATCTGGCGTCGGGATTATTCAAGGCTGCCAGCAATGCCGCGCCAGATAGGCCGGCCGCCGGTCCATCAACCGAGAAAACCGACAACATGGCCTAAAGACTAAGCCGCATAAAAAAAGCGCCGGACCAGCCGGCGCTTTTTTTTGATAAAAATAAATTAAACGGTGATTGATTGCGTCGACGTTACCGACGAAGACCCACCGGCATTACCGCCGGTCGATACCGGCGCGGATGCAATAGCGGGCGCAGCTGTCGCCGTTGCACTTGGAGTGACTGCAAAGCTGCTGTCCGGTGCGGGCGCAGCGTCGGCTGTATCAGCAGGCGCTGTACTATCGGCAGTAACGGTTTGTGCGGTATCGGCGACCGGCGCCTCGGCCACCGTCGGCTGAGTAGTATCGAGTTCGGCGGCGCGGGCGAGTGCCTTCACTTGCGCCTCGGTGGGATATTGGTTGACCACCTCCCCGGTTTCGCTGGAGCGGTATTCGATGATCGCTTTGTCGATGCTATTATCGACACGAATACGCAACATCCCCGGCGTGGAAGGCTGGGCCACCGGCGGCGGTGACGCCACCGGTGCGGGGGCACGAGATACGGTCGGCTGCTTATACTGCGCCCCGCCTCCCGTTACTGTACTGACAACATCAATCATTTTCTATGATCCTAACGCAAAAAAGCCCCTGGCGGTTGCTATGCAACGCAAGGCACGAAAAAACTTGGCGAAAATAAAAGTATTGCTGACAACAATACCGCGCCGGGTTAATTCGTGCCTGACACTCTTTTCTTGCAAGCTGCAGCCATCGTCCTGACATTGCGGCTGCTACAAGAAACGAGTCATCAGAAACCCATTCCTACACTTTTTATGTTACAGGAAGCGCAAGAATTTTTCAAGTAAAAAATACAATAAATCCTTGTATTCAGTTGAAATTAAACTATTTTCATTCGGGTTATAAAATATTAATGAAGTATTAATATTTTATTTACTTTATATTCATCCTTTAATTATTGATCTTAAGGCAGCAAGATGAAAACAAAACGTATAAAAAACAAGTATTTATTATAATTTCGGAAAGTGAAAGGCTGTTACAATAAGATGAATCCGGTCCCTAACGCAGTGCGCGGCATAATTTATGCAGGGCCTCAGTTTGGAAATAAGGCCGCAGAAAGCCAAGACACGTTTTAAGGCAAGCATCAGGCAAAATTTGCCTAGTGCCACTTTATCCGCTACATTAAGAGATGCAGCGTAATTGTCTGGGGATGCTGCGGGGAACACAAAGCTATGGCGCCTGGCGCCGGGGAGATAAGGCCAAGCCGAGGCCTTTGAAGGGGGAATTTTGGATCAACTTCTTGAAACGTTTAAAAATATGGGACCCGCGCGCCTCGCGATGATGGGCGCCACCTTCTTTGGCCTGATTATTTTCTTCTTGTTTATCATTGGTCGCTCGAGCGCGCCTACCCTCACGATGCTCTACAACGAACTCTCCAGCCGCGACACCACCGAAATCGCCACCCGCCTTGACGCGGCCGATATCACCTATGAACTCGCCAATAATGGCGCCGAAGTCCTGGTTAACCAAAAAGACGTCGCGCGCGCCCGGATGTTACTGGCGCAAGAAGGCCTGCCGCGCAAAGGCTCGATCGGTTACGAAATTTTTGACCGCAAACAATCTTTTGGCACCACCAGCTTTGAGCAGAACATTAGCCAGGTCCGCGCCATGGAAGGCGAATTGGCACGCACGGTTGCCACCATTGAAAACATCCGCGACGCTCGCGTACATCTGGTATTGCCCAAACGCGAACTGTTCAGCCGCGACAGCCAGCCCGCCACCGCCTCCGTCTTTCTGAACGTTCAGAACGAGGCCGCCATCACCCGTGAAAACATTCAGGCGATCCAGCACCTGATTGCAGCTGCTGTCCCGCAACTAAAACCCGTCAACGTCGCGGTGATTGACCAGAACGGCACCTTACTCGCCAATGGCGAAGAAGAAGACCGCCCCGGTTCGGCCGCGGGCGGCGAAGAAGCCAAACAGAAATATGAATCGCGCCTCACCCGCTCGATTGATGAACTGGTCGGCCGTATTGTTGGCTTTGGCAAAGTGCGCACCAATGTCACCGCTGATCTGAACTTCGACATTCTCACCCGCAATTCGGAATCCTATGACCCTGATGGTCAGGTCGTCCGCTCGACCCAGGCGATCACGGACGAAAGCGAAGAGGCTCTGGCAGGCAGCGATAACGTCAGCGTAGAGAATAATTTACCTGGTTTGCCCGCCGAGGGTGGCGCCGGCGGCGCGCCGGCCAGCCGCAGCAGCCGTAGCGAAGAAGTCACCAACTTCGAAATCAGCAAAACGGTTGAAAGCCTGGTCAGCGAGAGCGGTGGCGTCAAACGCCTGTCGATCGCTGTCTTGGTTGACGGCCGTTATGAAGCCGACCCCAGCGCGCAAAAACCCGAAGACGCCCCGGCGGATTGGGCGCCCCCCCGCGTCTATACTCCCCGCTCGCAAGAAGAGCTGGACAAGATTGCCACCTTGGTCAAATCAGCGGTGGGCTTTGATGAAAGCCGTGGCGATAGCGTTGAAGTGGTCAATATGCAGTTTGCCGAGGCCGACTTCTTCGAAACCCCCACCGACGAACGCATCATGGGTTTCGAGCGGAGCGAGATTATTGGCATTGCCGAGACGCTGGCACTGAGTATCGTGGCCGTGCTGATCATTCTTTTGGTGCTACGCCCCCTGGCCACCCACTTTACGCAGACGGCGGCCGCTGCCACCGATGCGCCCAACCCCTTAAGCCCACAAGGCGAAGCCGCCTTGATGCTGGGGGCTGGCGGCGCGCAGGCACAACTATCAGGCCCACTGGCCAGCGGTATTCCGGGTAGCAGCGAGATAAGCGAACTTGACGCCATGCTGGATATGGGGGCGGTCGAGGGCAAGGTACGCGCATCAAGTGTGCAAAAAATCATGGAGTTGGTCACCAACCACCCGAATGAAACTATTTCCGTCATCCGCCAATGGATGTCGCAGGAGACGTAAATAAAAACGGACGTCGCTACCGTGGGGGTGGCGGCTGTCAGTGACACAGATAAGGGATCGGGCGCCGCCGCTACGGCCGCCATTATGAGGGGAGAACTACCGCCATGCGGGTAAGAGAAGACTACCGCACGCTGACCGGCATTGAAAAATCGGCCATTCTATTGCTGTCACTGGGCGAAGAACATACGGCCAAGATATTCGCAGCGCTCGATCAGGAAGAAATCCTGCAGCTATCGCAAACCATGGCCAACCTGGGCAAGGTATCGGCGCAGGTGGTTGAGCGCCTGTTTATCGAATTCGCTGAAAACATGACCTCAACCAACTCACTGGTGGGTTCGCTGGACTCGACCGAGCGCTTGCTGGAGAAAATCCTGGGCAAGGACAAGGTCAATGCGATCATGGAGGAAATCAGGGGCCCCGCTGGCCGGACGATGTGGGAGAAGCTCTCAAATGTCTCCGAAGAGATCCTGGCCAATTACTTGCAAAAAGAATACCCGCAGACGGTGGCGGTGGTCTTGTCGAAAATTACTCCGGAACACGCCGCGCGCGTTCTGGCCAACCTACCCGAAGGTTTTGCCATGGAAGTTGTCATGCGTATGCTGCGCATGGAAGCGGTGCAAAAAGAAGTTCTCGACGACGTCGAGCGGACGCTACGTACCGAGTTCATGTCGAATCTGGCGCGTACCAACCGCCGCGATAGCCACGAGATCATGGCCGAGATCTTCAACAACCTTGATCGCTCGGTCGAGACCAAATTCATGGGCTCGCTGGAAGAACGCAACCCTGAAAGTGCCGAGAAAATCCGCTCGCTGATGTTCACCTTCGAAGATCTGGGCAAGCTCGATCCCTCGGCCATTCAGACCATTATTCGCTCGGCCGATCGTGAAAAACTGCCCCTCGCGCTTAAAGGTGCCTCCGATGCGATGAAAGATCTTTTCTTCTCGAATATGTCGGAACGTGCCGCCAAGATCATGAAAGAAGACATCGCCGCCATGGGTCCTGTGCGCCTGAAAGAAGTTGAAGAGGCGCAGCAAAACCTGGTCAGCACAGCCAAAGACTTGGCGGATCGTGGTGAAATCACCATCGTCGGCACGAAAGAAGAAGATGAGCTCATCTACTAAGGACGATGGCGAAATGAAGAAGTTTCTCTTCGATACGATCGATTTCGACGCGCCGGTCGTGGTGGATACCGCCCCGACCTTCAGCGAAACCGACCTTGAACAGGCCCGCGCCGATGCGCTGAGCCTGGGGGACGCCCGCGGCTATGCGCGCGGCCGTACCGAGGCTGAACGCGCCGCGCAAGAAGCCGTCGATGAGAAACTGCGCATTCTGCTCGAGGGGATCAGCATCGCCCTTGGTCGTCTCAGCGCTGGCGAAGATCGTCGCGAAATGGAAAAATGCATTGATGCCGCCCGGCTTGCCTTGCACGTGGTACACAAGCTGATGCCGCAACTGGCCACCAGCCACGGTCTGCCCGAGGTTGAACGGGTGATTGCCGCCGCCATGGATGCGCGCCGCGAAGAACCCCGCCTTGCCGTTACCGTGGCAACCGACATGCTGGAGCCCTTGAAGGCCCGCATCGACAACCTGGCTGCGGATCGCGGCTTTGCCGGTAAAATCATTATACTGACCGATGACGCTATGCCCTTGGGGGATTGCCGCGTCGAATGGGCCGATGGCGGCAGCGAGCGTATCTTGTCGCGCCTGATGATGCAGATTGAAGGCGAATTCAGCCGCGCACTGATGGGCATGCAGTCCTCCAACGATTTAGTACCCGGCGCACATAGTCTGCCTGCCGAACCACAACAAGAAGAAACCGCGCACACCCATCACCCACAGGAGAATGCATAATGGCCAATGACCCAACCAATTCGGTTGAATTCGAAGAAATGAAGCCGCATGGCACCAGCGAAGTCCGTAAAAAAGACATCGATGCGATCTATGATATTCCGGTGCAGATTTCTGCCGTTCTGGGGAAATCGACGATGCAGGTAAGCCAGTTGTTGAAACTGGGTCGCGGCGCGGTGGTCGAACTGGACCGCAAGGTGGGCGAGGCCATCGACATCTACGTCAACAACCGCCTGGTTGCCCGCGGCGAAGTCATCGTCGTTGAAGACCGCCTGGGCGTCACCATGACCGAGATCGTCAAGTCCGATAAAAACCAATAAGGCAAAACCACGCCTAAAGATACCGCCCCACCGGCGGTAGGGTTTTTTTGCGTGTACAGCATGATAAAAAGGGAAGCAGATTAATGCGCCTGATGATCGTAGGCAGCTTGAATGGCCAAATAAGCACCGCCGGCAAAATTGCCGTGAGCCGCGGCGCCAAGGTTATGCATTGCGAAGATGCCGAACAGGCCCTGGGGGCTTTGCGTGCCGGCAAGGGCGCCGACGTCATCATGATTGATGTCAAACAAGACATCGCTGCCTTTATCATCAGCCTCGAGAACGAACGTATTGCCGTACCCGTCGTCGCCTGCGGCATCAATAATGACGCGGCCGCCGCCGTCAAGGCCATCAAGGCAGGCGCTAAAGAATACATCCCCCTGCCCCCCGATGCGGAACTGATCGCCGCTGTTTTATTCGCGGTCACCGAAGAAACCACCAACATGATCGCAGGCGACGTGTCAATGAAGGCTGTGCTTAATGTCGCCGACCGCATTGCGCCGTCTGATGCTTCCGTGTTGATCACTGGCGAGTCCGGTACGGGCAAAGAAGTGATGTCGCGCTACATTCACCAAAAAAGCAAGCGCGCGCGCGGACCTTTTATCTCGCTTAACTGCGCGGCCATCCCCGAAAGCCTTTTGGAATCGGAACTCTTCGGCCATGAAAAAGGCGCCTTTACGGGGGCGGTCGCCCGGCGGCTTGGGAAATTTGAAGAGGCCAATGGCGGCACACTTCTTCTCGATGAAATCAGCGAAATGCACCCAAGCCTGCAGGCAAAGCTGCTCCGCGCTATTCAGGAGCGCGTCATTGACCGTATCGGCGGCAACACGCCCGTCAAAGTCGATATCCGCCTGATTGCGACGTCCAACCGCGACATGGAACAGCACGTGCGCGACGGCAAGTTCCGCGAAGATCTCTATTTCCGTCTCAATGTCGTCAATTTGGCTTTGCCGGGGCTGCGCGAGCGCCCCAGTGATATTCTGCCACTGGCGCAGATGTTCGCCGATAAATACAGCGAACAAAACGGCCTGCCGCAGAAAAAACTATCCGAGGCTGCGGTAGAAAAGCTGCGCACCCATCAATGGCCCGGCAATGTGCGCGAACTGGAAAATGCCATGCACCGCGCCGTCCTGGTCTCGGGCGAGACGGAAATTGAGGCAGGCGCTATCATGGTCAGCGGCCAAAAAACGGCGCAACTGATGGCGCAAGCCGTCTCCAGCCAAGCAGCTGCCGCAGCAGCGGTGCCCGGCAACCCGATGCCGATGGCCAGTGACAACGCCATGGCTGCCTCCGGTGCGGCCACAATCGCCGGTGACAATAATGCAGTCCTGGTTGGTCGGTCTTTGCAAGATGTGGAGCGCGAGCTGATCTTGAATACCTTAACGCATTGCCTGGGTAACCGCACCCATGCGGCGAACATTCTAGGCATTTCGATCCGCACCCTGCGCAATAAGCTCAAAGAATATAACGATTCAGGCATTGCGGTGCCCGGTGCAGGGGGCGCTTAAAGCATGGCCGAACCGCGCCTGACAGCCCCCGCCACCCCCGGCAAGAGTTTTGGCGGTTTCCGCCTGCGCGGCGACGTACTGTTCGCCGCCGGCATCATGGCCATTCTTTCGGTCCTGATCCTGCCGATGCCCGC
>JAIXUW010000031.1 GCA_027483355.1 Alphaproteobacteria bacterium | reverse complement strand
CCTATTATAGAACCGATGGTAGAGAACTGTTGTAAGAGTAAGTGAACTTCCTGCAGCACACACTATCCAGATTCCCTTTGACCAAGCAAGCCACGCTGGCACGAGAAACAGCAGGCCTGATGCAGAGTTCATACTCATACTTTACAGGCAGTCCCTAAGCGGTTACGCAGCCCCACGCCCATCGCAGCTGAGAGGGCATGAATGGTCGCATGCGTTCCCGTCGCAATCCAGTAGTTTTCATCAAACGTCAGTGTGCGCCACTTGCGTCCCTGGTAGTAGATTCCCGTATTATACGCCCCAGCGAGAAGGAGCCAAGGCAGATACCATGGATCCTCCAGCCACGCGCGCACCAGCGCATTCATCACCATTGCCCGTATTGCGAACTGATCGAGCCAAAACCAGGTGTTCGTGCGCGTCAGATGAAATCCGATACTTGTTACCACAATAAACCCATCCGCCACTGCGGCAATTGTATCGCAGGCCCAAACGGCCTGGATTGCAGGAATCAAAAATAGCAAGCTGGATGCGGCTAAAAAGGGGTTGGGCTCAGGGTGATACAAGTTCATGTAGTGTTACTATGTATTTTCCAATTTAGGCACTTGGCTGTATCGCTACGCCTTGGTAGCCACCGCAGCGGCGCCACTGCCCTTCGGCTTGATGGTAATCTTGCGCCCTGCGCCGGCCCCAGCCTTCGCAGCCCCCGCCGCACTCTTCTTCCCCTTTCCAGACAACGCAGCCTCGCGCTCGGCCCGCATCTTCTCCCATGCCGCCATGAAGTCATCCAGGTCACGCAGCCACAGGGCCGCCGCCGTGGTGCCCTCCAGCTCCGCCACTGCCGCACGGGCCTTCTCCACCGCCTTCTGCTGCTCCTCCACTGCCGCCGCCTTCACACGGTCCATGCGCAGCCGCAGCAGATACTCATAGGACTCCACGGCCTCGGCCACCCCCTCCCCACTCAGCGGTGGCAGCTCGTGTGCAATCATGGCCGCGACAATGTCCACATCCTCCGCACGGCGCAGGTCAATCGTGCCGGCCAGCACGGCTGCGAGGAAGCGCGCCTTTGCATCAGCCTCCTGCGCCTCGCGCCGCAGACGCGCAATCTCCGCCGCCCGCCGGCGCTCATACGCGGCCAGGCGCGGCCCGTAGTAGGACTCCAGCATGTCGCCTACGCAGCCATACTTGACGATTTTCATCTCAGGGTCGAACGCCACCATGTTGCTCGTCCGCCACGTGCTCGTCAGCTTGAACCGCTTCTCAAACTCCACAGGATTCGCCTTCGCATCGTCGTAGTAGTCGGGATCCAGCTCCAGCACGAACTTCACCATCACATGCGTGTAGAGGTCATCGAAGTTGCGCAGCACCGGCTTACCGTCCTCTGTCTTGCTGTAGTCGGCCTTGCCACCCTCGCTACCCCCCGCCTTCGCCCCCGCGGTGGTGCCAGCCACGCACATCTCGTCCAGGAACTGCTTGTAGTCCGTCGTCCACGTGCCCACCGGCAGCTCCGTGATGGTCACCTGCTTCTTTGCATCGTTCCACTCATACATGCCCTTTGTCACCCAGACACCATCGCTCACCAGCTGCACGGGGCCACGGAAGCCGAACCACCACGGCCGCATGGCCAGGCGCTCCAGCGTCGGCCGCCGCCCCTCCAGACGGTCCCGCAGCAGGCCCACCACCTCCGCAGGATTGTGCGGAGGCACATCCGTGCTGAAGCCCGTGCCAATACCGATACAGCCATTGATGACCAGCAGCGGCACGACGGGGAAGTAGGTCTCAGGCTCCACCAGCAGACCGTCGTCATCCAGATGCTTCAGAATCCCAGCATCCTCCTTCCTGAAGATGGCATCCACAATCGGCTCCAGCAGCGTGTGGATATACCTCGGCGAGGCCGCGTCCTTGCCACCCAGCAGTCGCGAGCCGAACTGACCCTTCGGCACCAGCAGATTTACGTTGTTCGCACCGACGAACTGTTGTGCCATACTGGTAATGGCCGCCGTGAGCGACGCCTCACCGTGGTGGTAGGCGGCGTGCTCTGAGACGTAGCCCGCCAGCTGTGCCACGCGCACCTCCGCGCGCAGCCCACGCTTCAGGCAGCCAAACAGAATCTTGCGCTGCGATGGCTTCAGCCCGTCCATCACCGATGGTAGCGAGCGCAGATTATCGGCATTACTGAAGTGAATCAGCTCGTCGTGGATGAAGCGCGAGTAGTCCACACGTCCACCCTCGCCGACCTCTAGCAGACGCCCCGCGTCATAGCCGGCCAGCCAGCGCTTGCGGTCATCCGCCCGCTTCTTGCTGAACGCGAGGGACATTGACTCATCCGTCTCACCGTCCCAGGCATACTTGATCTCGTGGAGGTTCTCAAACCACTCCATCGCCTCCTCGTCCTCACTCGTGCCCAACCCCTTGTAATACTTCAGATGCCAGCCCGCCGCCGTGCCGCTAGGCTGCGCAGCCTTCCACTTCTCGAACTCGCCCGCGGAGTAGAAGGAACGCACCTCTGAGCGGCGCGTGGCCTTCAGCAGCGGCGTAGCTAGCGAGCAGAGGAAGCCGGCGCGCATCAGCTCAGGCCACTCCGCGTGGAACAGATTCATGAGCAGACCCTTGAT
>JAIXUW010000102.1 GCA_027483355.1 Alphaproteobacteria bacterium | reverse complement strand
GTCAATTTGATGGGGTCGTCAATTACATCGCCGACACAGCTTTTTTCCAGTTCAGTTGAAAAATTACCCAACTGACCGCTGGCTTTGGCTTGCCAGGTAACGGCTACGCGATTGCCGGTTTGCAAGATCCCGCGCTGCTTGGCAGAGGTGGCGCCGTAAACATAGCCATTGACCCGGCCATGGTTTGCCGTCAACAGCGACAGGATACCGCCGTTTTCACCATGCGGCCGGATCGAGAGAATGATCCCTTCGTCTTGCCAGCCGAGGCTCATGCGGCAAGCGCCCGGTCGATGATAAAGTCGGCGTGTTTGGTGTAGCGCGACGTATCAAATATGGCGTCGAGATCGGCCGGGGTAAGACCCGCCGCCGTATCGGCGGCAAGACGGGCACGGAAATCGCCCTCGCCGCGCTTTTCCCAAACGTCCATAGCGTGACGCTGCACCAGACGATAGGCGTCTTCGCGGCTTTTGCCTTTGGCGGTCAGCGCCAAAAGGGCGGCTTGTGAAAAAATCAACCCACCCAGCGCGTCAAGATTTTCGCGCATACGATCGGGGTAAACGATAAGCTTGTCGACAACACCGGCCAGGCGATCGAGCGCGAAATCGGTCAGTTGGGTGCAATCCGGCGCAATCACCCGTTCAACCGAGGAATGCGAAATGTCCCGTTCATGCCAAAGCGTCACGTTTTCAAGCGCGGGGGTCAGACTGGCACGGATCAAACGCGCAAGACCGGTCATGTTCTCGGTCAGAATCGGGTTGCGCTTGTGCGGCATGGCCGACGAGCCCTTTTGCCCCGCATGAAAAAACTCCTCGGCTTCACGGAGTTCAGAGCGCTGCAAATGGCGGATTTCCGTCGCCAGATTTTCGATGGAACTGCCAATAACCGCGAGGACGGCAAAAAACATCGCATGGCGGTCGCGCGGGATGATTTGCGTCGAGACAGGCTCCGGGACGAGGCCCAATTTAGCGGCAACGATTTCTTCGATACGCGGATCGGTGGCGGCGAAGGTGCCGACAGCGCCCGAGAGCGCACAGGTGGCGATATCGGCGCGCGCGGCCGCCAAACGCTTTTTAGCCCGCGCGAATGCGGCATAGTGGCCCGCCAGTTTAACGCCAAAGGTGGTGGGCTCGGCATGAATGCCGTGGCTGCGCCCGATACACAGGGTATGGCGATGCGCATTGACCTGTTTTTTGAGCGCCGCCAAAAGGCGGTCGAGAGACGCATCCATGATATCGGCCGCCTGAGTCAGTTGCAGGGCAAAGCCCGTATCAATGATATCCGACGAGGTAAGCCCCACATGGACATAACGGCCCAGGTCATCCAGGCTTTCGTTGACGCAGGTCAAAAAAGCAATAACGTCATGGCGCACCTCCACCTCTATCGCGTCAACGCGGGCGACGGTAAAGGTCGCACGGCGACGTATTTCGGCGGGTACTTCGGCCGGGATGAGTCCCAGTTCGGCTTGCGCTTCGCAAACGGCAATCTCGATATCCAGCCAGAGGCGGAATTTATTTTCCGTCTCCCAGATCGCGGTCATGTCGGGACGGGTAAAACGGGGGATCATGCGGCGGGTTTCTCCACGCCGGGCATATCACCCAGCGCCAGTTGTTTCAAGGTGATATGGCTGAAAGATCCATGCAAAACTGTTTCTTGTGCATCGAGGACGGCATCGGCTGCCGCATGCGGCTTTAAGTCGCCATAAGCAACGCCGCCTGTTTCGTCGGCCGCACGCAGCAAGAAGAATGCCTCGGCCAAGGTGGTTTCTTCATAGGGACGACCGGGAATATAGCCGTCTTCGGTTTGCGCCAGCAGATTCGCTTTTAAAAGGCCCGCAGCAACATCCTCGATGGCACGCGCCGGTACGCGCATGCGCTTGGCCAGCAATGCGGCCGACATTGCTTTGCCATCCTTTTGATAAAACACCTGGCCGATATCCGCCAGTAACACCAGCGCCAGCTTGGTCTTGACACGCAACGATAGTTGGCGGAAATGACGCGATAGCCGCTGATTGGTGGGGTTTTGCAAATAATAGGTGATGCTGGCACTGATCAGCACAATCAACCAGGCAAGATAAAGCCAGATCATGAATAAAATCAGCGCCGCAAAAGCAGAATAGACTGCGGCATAATTACCCGAGGCTGCCACGAAAAGACCGAAAAGAACCCCCAGAATTTTCCAGGCCACGGCCGTCACCACGCCCGCACAAAGCGCCGGCCACAACCGCACGGGCGTGTTGGGAATGAACATATAGATGACGGTGAAGGCGAGAGTAAACAGCACAAAGGGCATTACCAAAAAGATCTGTTCCAACGCCGTATTGACCAAATCAACATCGAGCCAGCGGGCAATAAAGCTTTGATACTTGAGCGAGGCCGTCATGCCAATCGACAGAAAAATAAACAAGGGGCCGATCAGCAGCACGCTGAGATAATCACGAATACGCAAAACCAGCGAGCGGGTATTGGGGACATTCCAGATCTGGTTAAAAGCATCTTCGACTTTTTGCATCAGCGACAGCACGCTGAAAACCAGCAAAGCGAGACCAATCGTGCCCAGGACGCCGACGTTGATGTTGTCGACGAAACCCATGATGTGGGGGACCATATCGCGGCCTTGTTGGCCGAGAGGCTCCAGCAGGCCATACAGAAAAGGTTCGATCTGATCGGTGCCGCCAAACCCCTTGATGACGCTGAAACAAATGGCCAGCAACGGCACCAGCGACAGGAGTGTCGTATAAACCAGACTGGTCGCCCGTAGCGACAGTGAACCGTCGCGGATATCGCGGGCGATCGCCACAATCAACCGGGCCGCCAAAATCGGCAAGCGTAGATGCCAGGGCTTGTCGTGGACCTCGCTCTGCCACACATTTTTGTCGAATTCTTCGATCAAGCTTGCCATGGCATGTATCCGTTAAGGCGTCGTCGCCGCTGTGGGCTCTTCGGCCGGTGTCACGGGCGCAGGGGCTGCTGCTTGCGGGCGCGGCGCCAACATGCCGCCGATACCCCCGCCGCCCAAGAATCCTTCCAACGCTTTGGCAGGATCATCCTTGAGGTCGCGGCGCAGGTTTTTGACGTTGTCTTTGAGCGGGTCAAAATTATCTTCAAGCTGTTTCAGGTTTTGTTTCAGCTTCTCGGGATCTTTCAAGGCGTCCTGAATGACGGCGGCATAATCCGGGCGGATTTTCAGGCTGCTGAAAGGACCCACGATATCGACTGGCACGCGAAGACCCGTGGCGCCGTCAACACCCGAAGACGCGGTCAGTACAGGTTCCACCCGATAGCGCATAAATTTCTTGGGCAAATCAACCGTGCCCTTGCCAGTGGCTTGCACGAGCGGACCTTTGAGGGCCAGATCATTATTGCTGACGATGCCTTTGCTGATCGTAAAGCTGCCGCCCATTTCAACGAAGTCGGTCTTGCCCTGACCCACGCCCATTTCGCCGAGCTTGCTTTGGATGGTTTTGGCCAGATTGACAACATCAATGCCGTCGATAGATCCATTCCGAAAGACAACCCGGCCATCACCGGCCAGACTGGAGACCAGCGCCTGCTGACTTTTGCCGGTGGCGGTCACGTCGATGTTGCCATCCGTCGTACCACTGAGTTTGCTAAAATTGGCAAAGGTCTCGAGGACCGGCTTTGCCTGCACACCCGCCAGCATGATTTTAGCTGAGACAGCGGGAACGGCGGCGCTCGCATTCACCCCCAAATCAACCTTGGCCCGACCACCGAACAGCGCGGCCTCGGTCGTTGAAAAACGCAGATCGCCGTTATCCAGTTTGGCCGTCAGTGTCGAGGCACCCACATCGACGCCCTTGACCTGAAATCCTTTGGTCTCGATCACCGCATCGGCATCGACGGCTTTAAGGCCGCTGAAGTCAATGGGTGTTGCGTCCCATCCGTCGCCCGCCGACGCTGCTGGTTTCTCGGCGACCGTATGGGCCTTGTCGGCGTCACCGGCAATAAAACGGTCAAGATTGACCTGATCGAGCGCCAAACGCGCCCGTACGGCCGGGCGGTCGCCCGACAGCGTCACGCGGATATCGCCGCTGCCCTGCATATCATCAAGCTTGACGGTGGCGCCGGTCAGCGCGATGACATCCGCGGTGATCTCGGCCGTGCTGGCGATGCTGACCGTTTTGACAGGTAAAGGCTCTTCCGGTTTTTGGCTGACCCAGGCGGCCAGACCCGGCAACGATGATACGGTCGCATTGATGCGCCCCTTGAGGAGTGTACCTACAGTTGACAGGTTGCCAGCAACTTCGGCCTTCAACACATCACTGTTGATATTGAGGCTACCGGTCGAGCCATCCCCGTTGATGAGGTCAAAAGGCTTGTCGACAGACAAGACGACGGTGACGCGCTTATCACGAATATCCATGCCGCCATCGATATTCAGCGTCGATTGAAGGTCGGGCATGACCAGGCTAAGGTCGACGTTACTGATCGTTTCCACCGTCCCCGTCGTCGCATCACGATAGGAAATCTGACCATCGGTAATGCTGACCTCGCCAAAGGACAGGTTATAGCCCTGGGCAGGCGGTTGGTTTTGTTCACCGGACGTGGCGGACGGCGGGGCGTCAATCGCCTCTTGCACCGCCGCGCTGGGTTTCAGGGCCCAGCTGACGCGGCCATCCGTCACTTTTTCAAGAGCGATGACCGGCTTTTTCAGGATAAAGCGCTTCACATCAACACGCTTATCGAGAAGTGCGCGGGCCGATAAACTGATATCCATCTCATCAAGGGCCAGCATAGTTTTATTTTCGGCCCAATCCGGGTTACTGACCCGTACCTCACGCAGACGCAGGCCAATGTTGGGCCAGGCGAAAACGCGCACGCTGCCATAGGTCAATTGGCGGCCGGTAGCAGCTTCAAAGCGCGTCAGCACTTCCCGCTCGATACGCTCCATCGGCACCAGATAGGGCAGCGCCATGATCGCCCCCCCCACCAGAGCCACAACGACCAGCAATGCAATCAGGAGTTTTTTCATATTTCAAAGCGCCTTGGGGTAATGATGATTGATCCGCTGACTTTAGACGACTTCACACACAGGGTAAATCTTTGCGCGCCCAGATATACCATAAAACCAGCTTCGCGCTCTTGCTTTTTGACGCTAAGCACGACACTTTGAGAGCATGACAGATCCAACGCATCACAACAGCTGGTATATGGAAGACTGCGCCGCCGGGCAAACCTTTCGCGGGGGGCCCCTTACGGTGACGGCGGAAGACATTATTGCCTTTGCCAAACAATTCGACCCACAGCCTTTTCACACCGACCCGGCGGCCGCCAAAACATCGACCTTCGGCGGCCACGTCGCCAGCGGCTGGCATACCACGGCGCTCACCATGCGCCTGATGGTCGACGCTCTACCGAAAATGCCGGGCGGAATGATTGGCCGTCGGGTTGAAAATATCGACTGGCCACGCCCCGTCAGACCCGGCGATACACTGAGCATCGTATCGGAAGTTTTATCAGTACGCGCCACCAGCAACCCCACCCGTGGCCTAATGCGCCTGAAAACCCGCACCTTTAATCAGGACGGTGAGGATGTGGTGGTGATGGAAGCACTTATTTTTATTCCGCGCCGCCCCGCGCCATTACAGGCCTAAATCAAGCAGACCCAGCGATTTAAAACTGGCATGGCCGCTTTTGGCGATGATCAGGTGATCATGCACGACGACATCAAGCGCCCGCGCCGCGCGGATAATCTCGCCGGTCATACTGATGTCGCTGTCTGACGGCGTGGGATCTCCTGATGGATGGTTGTGCACCAGGATGAGGGCCGTGGCGCCCAATTCAAGCGCGCGCCGGACAATTTCACGCGGATAGACCGGCGCGTGATCGACGGTGCCCACTTGTTGCACCTCGTCGGCGATCAACTGATTTTTACGGTTGAGGAAGAGGACGCGGAACTGTTCACGCTTTTCATGCGCCATCGCCACGTGGCAGTAATCGAGGAGTTTTTGCCACGAACTGAGAATAGGTTTTTTCTCGACATCACCCATCAGCATACG
>JAIXUW010000150.1 GCA_027483355.1 Alphaproteobacteria bacterium | reverse complement strand
TCATCGACGCAGTCGTTGATATAGCCGTTGATATAATCATCCATGGTCAGGAAACGATCGCCCCGGTCGGGATAACCCCAATCGATCAGATAGACATCCAGCCCTTGCGCCAGCAGACCGCGGATCAGCGATTTATTCTCCTGCAAGTCGGTCATATAGGGACGGTTGACGAGGGCATAGACGATCAGGACGGGCGTGCGGGTGCGCTTTTTGGGCGCATCGGCCAGGCTGTAGTGATAGAGCGTCATTTTATCGCGACGCAAAATTTCTGTGCGCGGAGTGACGCCAGCCGGAATATCCTGTACCTCGCGTAAATGACGCAAGCCATCGGCGAGCTTGCGCTGGAAATTGGTCATTTCCGCGAAGAGCTGTTCTGGTTTCAAATCAAAGGCGTTGCGTGTCATGAGCGTCTGCCCGGACGGCGGCCGTCTTCTTGCATCCGGCGGCGCAGATCGCGGTTTTCGCGGCGGAGTTCATGCATGGACTTATGCAGGCTATCGACCTCGGCGCGGGTGGGGAGGTTCCACTGTGCTGCCCATTGATCGGCCTGGTGATTGGTTTCTTTTTTAAGCGCGCTGGAGGTATCAACCATCGCCGCATAAATCCGCGCGTGATCATCGGAGAGAGCGAATTGCGCATAGGCATCTTCGCTGATGTCGACCCAATGGGCATAGACGTCTTTCAGCGATGACAGCGGTTTTTTATCAGCTGGCGGGTTTTTCAGGCTGTCTTCAAAACGCACCATCGCCACCAGGGCAATCTTGACCATCTCGGCCATATAATGGCGCTGGGCGGCTTCGTGGGCGTGCCAAGCCTTATAGAGTTTGGCGAAGTCTTCGTGGCGTTCTCGGCTATAGCCCAGACCGGGAAGGCTCGCCAGCATATCGAACGGATCGAACGCGCGACCCTGACGCAGCATATCGGCGTAGATGGCACCGGGACCGTTAGCTGTACCAAAGGCGCCGCTCTGGCGTGCCGCTTCGGTCCAGAAACTGGGGGCGGCTTCGGCCATACCAAGGCCCGTTTGCCGCCAGAAGGCCGCGGGATCGGGCTGCTGCGTCATCTGCTGCAAGGAGAGTTCGAGAAAGCCGCGTTGGCTTTCCAGCCAGCCGGTCAGAATATCCTGCATATTGGTTTTGTCGGTTTTATCCGTGCCGCTCCCTGACAACATCGAAAGCCAAGGCGCGCTCATTTGCGCAAAGAAGGCGGCGTAGCGTTGCGAGATGGGCGGCAGGCCGGTCTGTCCGCCGGTAAAGCTGGCAGCACCGGCGGCGCGACGGGTGGCGTCGATTTGCTCTTTCAGGGTTGCTTGCCAGTTTTTGGCGGCTGCCTGCCAATCCGGTTGCGGGGGCGGGGCGCTCTGCGCTTTTGCGGTTTTAGTTTTGGGTTTGGCTTGCGCTTTTATTTTAGCTTTGACGGTATTTTTTTTGTGGGCCGCCGGTTTTACCGGTACTGCTTTGCGCGCAGGCTTCGCCAGCGGGCGACGCGCGACCGTGGCTTTCGCGGCTGCTTTTGGATTATGTTTTTTCTTTTTGGCCATGTTGCGCCTTGGTGCCCGGGATATAGGCTTAAAATCGTCGGTTCTGTTGTTTGATGCAAGAGCCAATTGAACCATGCCATTTATGCGGCGGTGCAGCAAGGAAAAGCTGTTTTATGGCGGTTTGGCTTCATCTTTTCTTAAACGCTCTTGCCTATGAATAGGGTCCGCGCCTATAAATGGCAGGCACATCCATAATGTCATTTTCATCGTGAAAGCCCGTAGGTTTTTACACATTTTTTAAGGGAGTTTTTTTATGTCGGCATTGGCGCAACAGAAAGTTACACATATGACCAAAAATCTTGATAACGGCCCCACCGCCCAATCGGGTTTTGTCCCTCGCGTGACCTTGGTCACCGGCGGCACGGGCTGCATCGGTTCTGCTATTTGCCGGGCGCTGGCGCGGCAGGGGCATATCGTTGCCACCAGCTATCGCAACGAAGAAAAAGCCAAAGCCTGGAAAGCTGATATGGCCAAAGAAGGCCTGACCTTTCACACCTACTATTGTGACGCGGCGGATTTTGAATCGGCCGAGAAAATGGTCAAAGCGATTGTGGCAGACCTTGGCCCCATTCAAATTCTGGTCAATAACGCGGGTATCACCCGCGACACCACCGTGCGTAAAATGAGTGTCGACCAATGGCGCGACGTCATCAGCAACAACCTCGACAGCGTTTTCAATGTCACGCGCGTGGTGTTGGATGGCATGCTCGACAGCGGTTTTGGCCGCATCATCAATATCTCGTCGATCAACGGTCAGAAGGGCCAGTTTGGCCAGGCCAACTATGCGGCGGCCAAGGCGGGGATGCACGGCTTTACTAAAGCGCTGGCGCAGGAAGTCGCCAAGAAAAGCGTGACCGTTAACACGATTTCACCCGGTTATATCGACACCGACATGATTCAGGGCGTGCCCGAGCAAATTCGCAACGGCATTCTGGGTAATATCCCGGTCGGCCGTTTTGGCACGCCGGAAGATGTTGCGAATGCGGTGGGCTTTTTGACTTCGGCTGAATCCGCTTTCATCACGGGTGCCAACCTGTCGGTGAATGGCGGCCACTTCATGGACTAAACCTGCAATCAACCCCCTCTAGGAGACGATATGCGCATCATCAAGAAATATCCCAACCGCCGGCTTTATGATACCGAACGCAGCGCCTACATTACGCTGCACGAAGTGCATGAGATTGTGCGCAGCGGCGAGGAATTCAAAGTGGTTGATGCAAATTCGGGCGAAGACATCACTCGCGCGGTACTGGTGCAGATCATCACCGAACAAGAGGGTGGCGAGCGCCCCCTGTTTTCGACCGATATGCTGACCAAGTTCATTCGTTTCTATGATGATGCGTCGCAGGGGATGTTCGGTAACTTCCTCGAGCAAAATCTCAGCGCCTTTGTCGAACAGCAAAAGCGGTTGTCCGAGCAGATGGGTGGCCTGATGGCCGATAACCCGCTGCCGAAAATGATGCAGGATATGGCCGAGCGCAACATGACCATCTGGCAGGATATGCAGAAAAGCTTCTTGGATATCGCCACCGGCGCCCGCAAAGACCCCGCCGATTCGAATGACAACACCGGCAAAAGCGGTAAGGGCAAAGGCAACTGAGATAAAAATAAGCCATTGATATTTATATACAAAATCAAGCAAGGGTAACCCCCTTGCTTTTTTGTTGCGCTGCAATATATACTTCTAGTATAAGACATTTGCTTATTCTTTAAGTCTTAGCGCTTC
>JAIXUW010000207.1 GCA_027483355.1 Alphaproteobacteria bacterium | reverse complement strand
CCATCCACGCGGTCAATTTTGATTGGCGCATATCTATCCGGGGAATAAAGCCTTTCCCCGCCATGCCCGACGCATTTATGATTGTTCTGACAGATGGAGAGTCCGATATTTACACCTATAGTATTCCAAATCAGGAGTATCTTCCTACAATCCTCTATCCTACCTACGGCCAGGCCCGCATCGCCCTGCATGGATATGTGGAGTCCCTTACGAATTTCCTCGCCGTCGCCTATGGAGAGGCCTATCCCTATGAGCACACCACGTTTGAGCAAGAGCTTGCTGAAAAGGGGTTTGCTTGTTACGGATGGCAGTCGGTAGAAGATCCTGAATCAGGACTCCCTATTAAGGTAAAAATTGGTCTTCTACGTGTTCAGCTCCTCTAACTTTCTGCTGTGCGCATCTCACTTAGGGTATCCTGCCAGTTCCATCATAATCTGGCCAATCTTGTTCTCCCCATCAATGCGTCCTGACTCACGGCGATACACACCGCCGACATTGCTCGTGCTGGCGCCGGGCGTGTAGTAGAGCAGCATCTTATTTTGCCCACGCGCGGCCTCGATAATCCGTCGGAATCGCGCGTCCCGCTCCCAGCGGTAGTTTAGGGCATAGCGCATCATCTCATCACGTGCTGTTGCCCAGCTGGCCTCATTCACAATTGCCCCCAGCTTCTTGAGAGCGGGTGGACGCATCGCCTCCTTCACAGCTGCCATCTCCAGCTTCGTGTAGGCGTGGTCGCGCTCCTCGGGGAGTGGCTTGGTGCCCCCATTACTCTCTACAAGGCGATCATGGAGGAACTTTGTGTGAATGGTACCCTCCCGCCCAAACAGATTCGGCGCCAGTTCCTTGCGCGTAGTAGCAAGTTTCACGCGCATACCACCCAGGAAGTGCTCCATAGTGGGATAGACAACCTTATCATCGTCTGGGTCCGGAATAGGGAATGGCGCAGATGGAGCTAGCCAGCGTGCTGCGCCGGCGTCTTTGATTTTCAGAGAGTCACGCACCGCAGCATCCGTATAGAACAGGAAGATTTCACCGGGTTCATACACCTTCGCTGCGGCTGCGGCCGCTGCCGGTGCCGCAGCGGGACCCGCCGCCACGGGGACCGTTCGCTCCGGTGTGCCAGCTGGGCCTGCTGCCGCTGCACCTGGCGCACCTGGCGCAGCATCGTTGATAATCTTTGCAGCCTCTGCTGCCCTGTTTCGCTGCACAGCTGTCGCATCTGCCGCGCGCTGCTTCGCCGCTTGCTGTAGAGCGGCTGCGCGACCCGCGTTTACAGGTGCTGCGGCAGCCGGTGCCCCCGCGGGCGCTCCCGCAGGCCGCTCATTCGCCGCCCCAGGCGCCCCCTCTGCAATAGCCGCCTCCGCCGCCTCCGCCACCACAGCGGCTGCAATCGTATCTTGCCGCTTACGCTTGAAGATGAACCAGCGGTTGAAGAAGGAGAACTCGCGTCCCACATCCGAAATCTTGAACTCCTGCTTCGCCTTCTTTGCGGCCAACCACGCATCCTCAAACATCCCTGTAGAGCTCGGCAGCCCCAGCTCCTTCAACTCCGTTGCCGACAGCAGCTCACAACCCACAAGCCGCATCTTCTCCTCCAGAAGGCGGAACGGCACGAGATACTCACGGTGCCCCATTCCAATAGAGTTGAACAGCACGTCGACCCCCACACCAATTCCGCGGCCATCTCCCTCCATGAGGTCCTCTACGTCATACTGCTTGGTAATCTGCCATAGAATCTTGTCTCCCACTGCGCCTGTGATAGACTCCCCCTTCGCCTTCTCACGCAGCGCGGCAAACAGCTTGTCGCCGTCGAAGCAGCAGCCGATGAAGTAGCCACCCACCTTCAGGCCATCCGAGATATTCCGCAGAAGACCGTTCAGCGCCTCCGGTGTCTCAAAGAAGTAGTGTAGCGCAAACATACAGCTTACACAGTCCGCACCCGTCTTCAGGCGCGAGGCACACTCCTCCGCAATGAACTGCGGCACCGTTCCAATCGGCTTCGTATGACCAAACACGGACCGCAGAATATCCTTGTCCTCCTCCGTGCCACCATTCTTTGCTGGCGGATTTGCGAGTGGCTTCGCCGCATTCGCAATCGCGAACGCCATCGTCTCCATGCGGTCCACACCACCCGCCTGTTGCGCCACACTCAGATAGCGTGCCCACGCACCATCTGTTGGGTCCATGATGTTCTGCGCTGCATAGTCCACACCCAGCACAAACTCCACACCCACACGCCGCCAGATGTGTAGGTCGTTCGCCTGTCCACACGCCAGGTCGAGCAGCACCTTTCCAGCCCCTGAGAGGCCAGCAGGATAGAGAATCCGTTCCTTCACCCAGCGATTGTGGAACTGCGCAATCGGCTTCGCCAATGCCTGGTCCACTGTGGCCGCCTTGCGGTCAAAGTAGCGGCGCGCCGCCAGGTCGCGCATACCCATATCCTCTCCAAAGATGGCCAGCTCCTCCTGTGTAGGCCCATCTGAGATGCCCGTAATCATCGATTCCGTTACAGGGTCGTAAATGCTCGTCCAGACACCATCTGCTGTCATTGCGCTGTTGAGTGTGCGTGTCACCGTCCCGCGCTGGAAGCGCTCCGTCTTGTCTGTGCGGAGACGCAGCGCCTTCCAGCGCCACCCAGGCTCCTGTGACGGGTCATATGCCATCTCCACGATAGTGTTGTCCTGGATGGGCTCACCCGGCTCACCCGGCTCACCGGTCTTCACATACTGCACACCCGTGTCCGGGTCCGTCAGCAGCTCCATGTAACAGACGTTTGCGAATGGATCGGGGAACTCCTGTGGAGTAAAGAGCACCGGCCGATAATCCTTCCCCATGCGCCCTCTGTAGTTCTGTGCGTCTTTCGGCAGTGGCTTCTTATTGAGGATAACATCGCGCGGGTTTTCTAGACGATTCCCAACATACAGGCGTGCAGTCTTGAAGGAAATCGTCGCCCCAGTATCGGGTTTCACGCCCGTGCGAATGCTGTCAATCTTCTTATCGCGCTCCTTCTCGAACCGCACCAGGAAATCGATGGTATTGTCGTGCGGCGGCTTCCACTTGAACTGGGTCTTGAATGTGGCAGCCGGCTCCCGAGGCAGGGGCGCAGCATTAGGGGTGAAGATGAGACCGTCCGTGTAGTAGTTACGCGCCGCACGCCACACACGAGATGCCAGGCGCAGAATACCATCGTTGCCGGCAGTGGCAAACATATACTCCTTCATTGCTACCTGTAGCTTGTTCGTCATCGTCACGCCCGCCGCAGTCACCTTCGGCCCAGGTGCCTTATTCCACGTCTCCACCCACAGCTTCAGCTGGGCATGGCGCGAATCCTCAGGTGGACGCGGCGCGGCCGCCGCCACGGCAGCACCCGCACCCGCACCAGCCTCTCCCTCAACAGCAGGCCCCACAGCCAGGTCAGGCGCCACTGCACCCGGCTGGAACGGAAACTGACTGACATCCCGCTTGTCCGTTGCGTAGAAGATATCAAACACCAGGAACTGGTTCATCGCCTTCGGCGGCTTATCCTTTGTCTTTGTCACCCACTCACCATCGACCAGTGATAGACGCAGGTCTGGACGTTGGAGGCCTGTGCGATAGACCACCATACCCATATCAATGAGGAAGAACTCACCTGCTCCATCTACAAAGCCCAGTGCGCGCAACCCATCCGCCTTATCCGTCACATTGTAGCCGTCGCGGATGTTCCCTACACCCTTTTGGCGCTCCTTGTCGAAGTTCGCCCGCATCAGAGGCATCAACGCAGGACCACGAAACTGGTCCGTGCCAGTCAGCTCTTTATAGGCCCCCAGCACCTTTGTCCGCTGAGAATTCCGAATGAGCAGTGTGTTACGCTGCACGCCACGTAGCACCTCGCCGACACCGCGCACCAGGCGCTTCATAGCCGTCTCCACACTGTCTCCCTCCTTTCGCAGAAGCTCCACCTCAATCTCATAGGTAGGCTCCTGCTTCACAACGTCCTGGTCCCGAAACCGCCGCTGCCACT
>JAIXUW010000049.1 GCA_027483355.1 Alphaproteobacteria bacterium | reverse complement strand
GGTGGAACAGTGCGACCACACCTTTGACAGCAATCCGGATAATATTATCCAAGGGCTCTCCGCCGCGCTGAAGACACATTTCAACGTCGAGTTTACAAGTCACAAAACAGCCCTGCCACCCGGCTACGTGATGATCGCGGGGCAGATTTTTAAATACAACTTTGAACGGAACAATATTTACTACGGCGACCAGGCCTGGGCATCAGATGGCGTTATTCACAGCGTCGATCGCAGTACGGGTGACGCGCTGTTTGATTGTTATTTGTTCGACAACAAATCCAAGGCGCTCCGCCATATTGACCCGATATCATATGACAGCTTTCCTGATGATTTCAACCGCGACTATGGCGACCGGGGCGCTCTTTGTGTCAAAAACGGCAATCTCTATCTGGGCGATGAGCTGCTCATCACGGCGGAAAATTCGGCCATCACCGCGATATCGCTGCCAGAACTGACAGAGCTTAGTCATTCAGCACTTACCCCTTTGATGCATCTGACGCACCTGTCATTGCCGGCCCTGATAAAAATGGGTGATCTTTGCCTGAAAGATGCCCCGGTTTTGAGCGTGATCGATCTGCGCGCACTCGTTGAAATGGGCGACAATTGCCTACAAAATACGCGACAGCTTGAGGCCTTTGACGCACCTGCCCTCAACACAATTGGAGAGGGTTGTCTACAAAACCCGCGCGCCTTGCGGAGCTTCAACACGCCACAACTTAAAACAATGCAGAACTGCTGTTTGTATGAGGTAAGAAATCTGGTGTCTTTTAACGCACCACAATTGGTGTCGATGGGCGACCGTTGCTTGAATGAAGTGCCGAAACTGGAGAAATTACACTTGGCTCGTTTGTACGAAATGGGAGAATTGTGTCTAGAGATAGCCTGGTCCCTCACCCATTTTGAGGCCCCCGCTCTGCGCCATATGAAAGGATATTGCCTCTATAGGGTGCCTGAATTGATAAACGTGCAGTTACCGGAATTACGCTCTATGAACCGGAAATGTTTGTGGGGGGCGACATCTTTGCGCGAATTTATTGCACCACAACTTCGCTCCATGGCCGGGGATTGTCTTGGTATCAGCACCACGCTTGAGCGCTTTGAGGCTCCTTTATTAAGGGTTATGGGGCCTGATTGTTTATTCCACGCAGACAAGCTGCGCGTTTTTTATGCGCCGCGCGTGAAAAACCTGCCCAAAACAGTGCGTGGATTTAAACAAAAATTGGACACATCGCCGCCACGCCCCGTATCTAAAAAAGCTAAACCAGCGGCAGCGTCATCCTGAAGCGAGCGGCAAAGGCGCGCTGTTTTCGTAGAAGCGTTATTTAATATTGTTGTCTGCAAAAAAGGGCTGCTAGGCTTGTTAACATGAAAACCATCGGCATCATCGGCGGTCTGGGGCCGCCCTCGACGGTCAAATATTACGAAGGCTTGATTGCGGGGGCGCAGCGGGCCTTAGGGGGCGTGGAGGCGCCGCCGATCATCCTCACCTCGGTCAACGGTGAAACGGTACGCCAATTGCGTTTGGCCGGTGATCAAGAGGCCGAGGGTGCCTTCTATGCCCATGAGGCGAAAAGGCTGCAAGACGCTGGCGCTGATTTTATTTTGATTGCGTCGAACACCTCGCATAAAAACGCGCCGTATATTGAGGCGGCGGTGGGCATACCGTTGCTACATCTGGCCGATGCAACGGCGGCTGCCATCAAGCGGCGCGGATTTAAAAACGTGGCGCTGCTGGGCACCGCCCCCACCATGGAAGAAGATTTTTACAAAGAACGCCTCAGCGCCGCGGGCTTGGCGGTGGTTGTACCTGATGCGCCGACGCGCCGATATGTCAGCGACACGATTTACAACGAGCTGGTGCGCAATGTGGTCACCGAATCCGCCAGTGCGCGGTTTCGTGAAATTATAAATACGTTACACGGCGCCGGGGCCGAAGGGGTCATTCTCGGCTGCACCGAATTGACCCTGTTGGATTTGGACGGCGTCGCCACGCCGTTATTCGACACGGTGAAGATCCATGTTGATGCCGCACTGGCCTATGCGCTAAAGGATTGAGGGCGCTGATTTAAAAGCGTTTACCCTTTGGCAATAGACAGGGGTGTAGGATCGTGCGACTTTCGGCCACGACTTTTCATCATTTTATTACACAGGAGATTTCACCATGACCGCCAACAAACCCTATCGTCGTCTCGATAAAGCCAATGCCGCCGTTTTGCTGGTGGACCATCAGGCGGGTCTGCTTTCACTGGTACGCGACTTTGATCCGGACAAATTTAAAAACAACGTGCTGGCCCTGGCGGCCGCCGCCAAATATTTCAAGCTGCCGACCATCCTCACCACCAGTTTTGAAGATGGCCCGAACGGCCCACTGATGCCGGAACTGAAAGAGATGTTTGCCGATGCCCCCTATATCGCGCGGCCCGGCCAGATCAACGCCTGGGACAATGCCGATTTCGTGGCGGCCATTAAAAAGACCGGTAAAAAGCAGCTGATCATCGCGGGCGTGGTGACCGAAGTCTGTGTCGCTTTCCCGGC
>JAIXUW010000323.1 GCA_027483355.1 Alphaproteobacteria bacterium | reverse complement strand
TTATCCATGGCTTAGCCTGGTAAGACTTCTTTCATTTTCCTGCGTTATGATAAAAATAGGGTCAACCTGCGAGATACCGACAATTTTAGCTAAATCTGCCTTAAATTTGACGGTTTTCGTAAACAAGCCTAGACTAGACAGATACGCCATTTTGACTTTGCCCGCTTTGCTGCGGGCATCCAGCCGGTAGAGGGGTCTGCCAATGAACTTTGATTTTATGGGTCCGAAGCCTTTGCGCTCCACCGCGGCCTTTTTGTGGATGCCCCAATTCCGCCTGTCGTTCCAGCACATGGAACATATCGTGCCGGTTTTTGTCCGCACGCTGGCGATGGTTTTTGTGCAGTCAGGTTTGCTGCCGCGTAACCACCCCGCCCTGTTGTACGGCCAGGCCGGTGTCCGCAAATATGGTGTTGGCCAAGTCATTGGTGAAGCCTGGTTCACGCTCCGCACCACCCGCGCCACCGTCAGCCAATGGGGTATCTTCACCGGCGTCATGCTGATGATGGCGATGACGCTGGGCTCGGTCGTCACGTTTATGATGACGATTGCTTTTGGCGCAAGTTCTGCCCAAGCACAGATTTTCTCGCATCCACTTGGGGATTCGAGTTTGGGTGGCGGTAATACCTATCAACCCCAAGGTGCTTTTGATACTGGCGTGCCAGAACTGGGTGCTGCTGGTTCCGGTGGTGACTACGGGCTCATGATGCTTGATAAGGTCTTGCGTGCTGGTGCTTCTGGTGAGGGTATTGCCATACAGAATGCCACTCGTGCGCTCATGCAAGTGTATAACAGTGGCGTTTTGATAATCGCCAGTGTGATTATCTTCTGGATGATCCTTAGTATTGTGGTTGATACCGCCAAAACCGGACAAGTCGGTGGTGGTCGTCACAATATGGTCTGGGTGCCTATTCGTATTGTATTTGCCCTGGCGCTGCTTATACCACTTGGTTCAACCGGTTATAGCTCTGGTCAGTTTATGGTGATGAAAGTCGCCGAGTGGGGTTCAAACTTTGGTACAAATGCATGGGTGGCTTATGTAGAAGGCGTTCTTGATAGCGAAAATTTAATAGCCCCATCTGCTCCTTATTCAGTTGCTGATACTGTTGTTGCCTATCAAAGACTTTGGGTGTGTCAGGTAGCTTATAACTCAAACATAGATTTGGGTGGAAACGTTGATCCTAATAGTGTTGTAGGACAGATAGAACGGAGATCTATTGCAAGACGGACGATAGCTTTTACTAATCGGACGCATTCCGATATTTGCGGCAGTATGACATATGAGGAGTTTGCCGCTGCAGATATTCCTGATGCAGCAAGAGTTGTCGGCTTTGTCATGAACCCAGCTAATATCGCTTCTTCAGATCCGATGTTAAATAATATCATGACGTTTAAGTCTCATATGCGTCAGCACTATTATCGTGAAATGATTAATCTTAACTCCGAATTCCAAAGGATTGCCTGCGGTTATGTAGGTGGGTTTTCCAACTATTCTGGTAGATCTGTAGCTGGATGCCCCACTGCTTGGGTAGGGAATGGTAATAAACCATCTGCGGACGATTTACATGCATTGGTCGAGCGTTATGGATCAGCTATTCAGCGCCATTTTGACTCAGAAGTCCGGGAGCTAAGTCGTGATGCTAACGGCGACAGCTTGCTGCAATATGTAGAACAGCGTGGTTGGGCTGGAATGGGTATGTGGTATCACCGCATTTCCCAGCTAAATTCAGCGGTAGGCTCTGTCCAGCAAGCATCCCTAACAATTGCCGGTCCTGGCGTTATGGATATAGAAAACGGCGCCAAGGCGATAGAAGATACTAAAGACATGATTAAGGCTTTCAATGAATGGTGGGACCTTTCCGTCATTGATGCTGTTTCTGCTCCTGTAAATGTTAATACGGGCCAAGCGCCTGCGACTGAGGTTGCGCCAACCGAGCGACAAGGGCAAAGGCAGGGCTTGCTTGGGTGGGTCAAAAGTTTGACAGATCCTGGTAAGATCATGGACGCCGTCTCAGATAGACTGGGGGTTTTCACAAATACGTGGCTTATCACTCTTCTCGATGCTTCAGATGACGCGACGTCTTTGTCATTCAATACATATCCAATGGCATTGCTTGCTCAAACAGGTGGTAATATCTTTTGGACTGGCAGCCTACTTTTTGGTGGCTCGGCGGCTATACAAATAGGCTTAGGTGCTATACCTACGCTGACTTTAGCTACAAGTATTATTTTTCCACTTGTTGGTAAATTAGGTCTGACACTTATGGTGGCGGGCTTGATGCTAAAGTTTTACATACCAATCATCCCATTTGTAAGAACCTCTTTCTCTATTCTTACGTGGATCATTTCTGTTTTTGAGGCTGTGGCTTTGGTGCCAATCGCCGCACTTGCGCATCTGACCAGTGAAGGTGAGGGGTTATCAGGGGGCGCTGGCCATGTCTGGAAACTATGGCTTAATATACTTCTGCGTCCAATTATGACTGTGATAGGCTTTGTAGGCGCCATGCTGGTTTATAATGGGTTTATAAGCTACTTCCACAGCAGCTTCATTGAAGCTCTTGCTGTGGGATTGCCGACAGCTGGGTTCTTGGGATTGTTGTCAGGAATAGTTTACGCAGTTATCTACGTCTTCATAATGTATACTGTTGCGAACTCTGTGTTCAAAATGCTTGATCTTATTCCTAATGCCCTGACTCGCTGGATAGGCGGACAGCAGGATATGAGCTTTGATAACGAAAATGACCGCGGTATCATGTATGCGGCAGCAAACATGATTAACGGTGTGAATACCAATTTCATGCCAAAGGATAAAAAAGAAGAGGGTAACCAAGATGGTGAAAACGGTCAGAAATCTGGTGTTAAGCTGACAACTCCTTAAAATTCAATAAGCACCCCGCCCGGCCCTCAAAAGCCGGGCGGTTTTCTTTTTGGGGTCTTTTGTTGAACGGCCGTCGGGGCTATGCTGGAGCCGGGCATCATTGAACGGCCGGGGTCTCAGTGCTTCTGAAAAATAGAGCTATCATCTGTGCGGTTGTGCTGGCGGGGGCGCTTGTGTCGATGACCGCCACCAATACCGCCCGCGCGGGCGACACCGCTGCGCCCGCTTCGCGTCTGCACGGCCTGTCGATGTACAGCGATTTGAAATACCCGCCCGACTATCCGCATTTCGACTACGTCAACCCCCAGGCGCCTAAGGGTGGCAGTCTCCGCATGGCGGCGATGGGCACGTTTGATAACCTCAACCCCTATATCCTCAAAGGCAACGCCGCACCGGGCCTGGGCCTTACCTTTGACACGCTGATGACCAGCAGCAGCGACGAGGCCTTTAGCGAATACGG
>JAIXUW010000164.1 GCA_027483355.1 Alphaproteobacteria bacterium | reverse complement strand
CCCTGACGAATGATGCGGCGATCGAGCGGCAGCAGACGGAAACCTTTCAGCTTTTGCGACCGCGCCCGGTATTCGCGGGTTTCAAGAAAATCCTGCAAAACGCTTGCGATAATACGCGGGCTATCGGTACCCAAACGGCCAATCGCCTCTTCTTTGCGGGCCAGCAGCGCTTCCATGGCATCGCGCGCCGCATCGGCCATCGGCCCCTGGCTGATCCGCGCCACGTAAATTGCCCGCATGATGTGGTGGAGCGCCGCCTGGCCTATTTCCGGCAACCAGATCAGCGCGCCCGACTGCATGCGCTCGACCCGCTCCAGATGAAAGCACTGATAGCAAAAGGTACAGGCAGTGGCGTAATGATTGGCGGCCGGTTGATTGGTCGCCGCCGGTTTGCCGCCGGTTTTATCGCGGCGTGGGCCGGTGTAATTGACCTCTTGGTATTTTTTGGCGGTAAAGCCGCAGTACTGGCAGGCATGGCCGTCGCGCTCCAAAACTTTTTGGCACAGGTCGTCGGCGGGCAGATGCAGGCCTGGCGGCAGCAAGCGACCGGCATCTGAAAAGGCGCTAACGCCCAAGGCAATGCGCAAATAAGCCATTTAATTCCCAATCGCTGAGGCGCCAACCGTAAGCGCTCCTCGCTATTCTTGACAAGCGCCAGCATAGCGCAAAGAAAACGCCCGCCGCCAGCCAAAAAGCCGACGACGGGCGCGGATCAGATCAAAGAGGCTTAGTTACCGCCGCCGCCAGCGCTGTTAAAATCAGCAGCGCCAAAGTTGACGTTGGGGTCAAATTGACTGTTTTCGCCGCCAGCAATGGTGCCCTGCATAGCTTTGCTCATGAACGGCAGGGCCAACAGGCCGCCGCCGGCGCCCAGACGCACCAGGCCATCTTTCATCGGGTGTTGACCAGGCTGATCGACGTGCTGCTTGAGCTTGAAGATACCCGCGACACCAAGGCCGATACCGCCGACGTAGGCCACCGTCGAGATCAGGTTTGGCAGGTTCGAGGTGGAGTCGCCGATGTTCTCGGTGACCTTGGAGAAGTTGACGTCATTGGCGTTGGCGACATCTGCACCGGCCATCACGCCGACGGTTGCCAGGGCTGCCAGTTTGGTGGTGAAATTCTTCATGTGGTTGATCTCTCTTTCAGGTTAGGTTGTCTTCGTCGTTCCGTTGCACGTTCAGTAGAAGATTTTAGTTACCACCGCCAGCACTGTTAAAATCAGCAGCACCGAAGTTGACGTTGGGGTCAAATTGACTGTTTTCGCTGCCAGCAATGGTGCCCTGCATGGCTTTGCTCATGAACGGCAGGGCCAACAGGCCGCCGCCGGCACCCAGGCGCACCAGACCGTCTTTCATCGGGTGTTGGCCCGGCTGGTCGACGTGCTGCTTGAGCTTAAAGATACCCGCGACGCCAAGGCCGATACCGCCGACATAAGCCACCGTCGAGATCAGGTTTGGCAGGTTCGAGGTAGAGTCGCCGATGTTCTCGGTGATATTCGAAAAGTTGACGTCATTGGCTTTGGCGACATCTGCACCGGCCATCATGCCGATGGTGACCAGGGCCGCCAGTTTGGTGGTAAAATGTTTCATGTGTTGTTCTCCTTTATGTTGACTGCATGTTTTGCATGCATAAATTACTCAATCATCTTAACACGGGCGCTTTCCCCCTCGCCAGCGAAAACACGCTAACTAAAGGCGAGACCCGTAATCCCCATGGTGTTCTGCAGCGCGTTGACCAGTTCACCCAGATTGATCGCCAAGGCGCCGCCAAACAAAAACGTCAGGCCCTGCGCCATGGTGGCGCCCTGCTGGCCTTCGGCGAAGTTGCGCAAGACAAACCAGCCGCGGATAAAGGCGATAAAACCCACGATCATCACAAAGGCCATCACCGCTTCGATCACCGTCTGCACGCGCTGTTTATCGTCGGAGTTGAGACCCATGGTGTCGGTGAGCGTCACCCGTGTCGAAATAGTGGAGTCGCCAAACAGGCTCGCCGTGAAAACACCCATCATGTCGCCAAAGGCGAACAGCGCGCCAGCGGTCAGGAATGTCATGATCGTGCCCATACCAGCGGGGCCGCGCGGGCCATCTTCGGCACGCTTGGTGAGGCGCGAAATGCCCACCAGCAAAAACGCGATACCGGCCAGATAGCAGAATACGACCAACAGTTTTTCAATCGGGCCGCCCACATCGCTCATAAAGCGGACAACCAGCGCATCCAGGCCATTGCCTGTTACATTGGCGCCGGTGCGGCTGGTAATGTCAATTTTGTCGCCAGGCCCAAAGGTTGAGTTATAAACCGTCTCGGCCATAAAAGGCGCCGACAGGAACATGCCGCCCGCCAGGAAGCGCTTGATGCCGTCAGACAGGGCCGGTGCGCCCGGGCCGCCATTAACATGGTCTTTGATTTTCAGGATCGACGACACCGCCAAGAAAAGGCCCGCGATATAAGCGATCAAATTGAAAATATCGGGCACATCGCGCAAAGATCCGCGCGTGTTGTTCATGATGGCGCCCAGCGACGGGTCGCTGGCAAGGGCTGGCCCCGCCATCATCACGGCGGCTGCTGTCAGCGCCACCATTAAAAAACTGCTGTAATGCATCATGCCCCTTTGCATCATGCGCCCCTTCATTGTCCCGGATCCCCAAAAGTCGTCTATATCTACCATTAGACCATTGTTTGGGATGATATGCAAATAAACCGCGCGCCAATGCCCCCCGAAACATCAACCATCATATTGTTATATAAAAGTTTTTTGTTTTGTCGGGGACTGGGGAAAATTTGTATAAAATTCGAGACAAATTCGCCGCAATCCCCTTTGGCATTAAGAATCATTAATGGCGGCCGCCCCGGCGGGTGGGCTTAACCCCACCCGCCAGCAGCGGATTACTGGTTGACCGAACCCATGGAGCCACGCACGACCCAGCGGCTATCAGCCCCTTGTGCAATCGACAAGATGCGGCCAAGTCCCGGTACCTCGTCACCCACGGCGATACTGCGCATTTCCTGGGTGCCGGGCTGGGCAATCCAGGCGCGGCCCGGCTGGGCTGAGCGCAATTGCCAATTGACCCCCATACTGGGTGCGGTGGTCCGCGCCGGTGCGGCAGGCGGTGTCGGGCTGACAGACGGATTGGTCGCAGTGGCTCTGCCGCCAGCGGTTGCCTGTTCAACGCGCGTCAAGGCGCGCACGGTGGCGGGCACGACGGGCTGTGACGGCGCAGGCGCAGCCGCGTTCACCGGTGCCGGCAATGGCCGAACCGCGGTGATGGCCGGTGCCGGTGGCGCTGCCGGGGCCGGCTTGGGTGCTGCCGCCATTTCTTCGACGCGGCGTTTCAGCGCGGCGAATTCAGCTTCGCTGACACCGGTGGTTTCTGCCACAGGGGCCGGGCGATCGCGCAGCGTTTTTAATTCGGCTTCCAGCTCGGCCACACGGTTTTCAAGGGTGACGACCTGACCACGCAACAGGGCGTCGACAGGCGGTTCGACGCTGGGTGCGGGCACAACCGGCGGCGCTTGCATCACCGGGGCCGGTGCGGGCATCGGGTTTGCAGGGGCTGCCATTTCCATGACCGGTGCGGCCACGCCCGCTGTCTCTACTGACGCTGTCGCATCCACGGGCGCATTTGCTCCGTTCAGGCCAGGCTGGGCATCCATCGCAGGGCCCGCCATGGCATCAACAGGCATTTGATCCGCTGGCGGTGTATTTCCCATCAGCGGGTCGATGGGCTGAGCGGGCGGCAAGGCCGCATCGGCGGGCTGCGTAAAGGCCGCCATCGGGTCGGGTGCCATGCCGGCATCAGCCGGGGGGTTCATCGGGTCAAAGCCGGGCATCGGCTCCGCCGCTGGCAAACCACCGTCTGCCATCACGGCATCTGGTGCCATGGGTGCTGGCGGTGCCATACCGCCATCCGCCGCCATCATACCGGGGGCGGCATTGGGATCAGCAGGCGCGCCAAAGGGGTCCATTGCTACCGCATCCGGGCTGCCGGGAATGGTACCCGGCGGCGTCAGCGCGTCCATACCAGCCATCGTGTTGGCGGGAACGTCGGCTGGTACCGCGGCCGTGGGGGTGGCACCACCCGCCATCATGCTTTGATAGGCGAAAAAGCCGCCGGCGCCCAAAACGCCCAGCACCAAGACACCTGCCAGCAACTTGGCTTTGCCTTTTTTGCGCGGCGCCACCACGGGTGCAGCCGCCATGCTGTCATCCAGCTCGTCATCCAGCGCTGCCTCTTCAAAGGCGGCATCGTCGTCATGGCTTTCAATTTCCAAGCTCAGTTCGGTGTCGCGTTTCTCGGTGGTCATGATGGGCATCCTTATATAAGCGATTCAGAGTGGGCTATTCAAAGCAACAAGACATCAGCGAGCATTCGACGCGGTGACAGACTCGAGGAACAAGATCCCCAAGGTCGTGCCTTTATCGAGATGGACAGTGATCGGTCGGTCGGTTTCTTCGTCAAGAATATCAGCAACAGCGTCGGCCGCTTCCTCAAGACCGGCAGCTGCTTCCTCACCGGCATCGGGTTCTGGCTGGTCCTGCACGACGCCGCCGCCACTGGTGGTGGTGGTAGAAGTCTCAGTTTCGGCAACCGCACCGGCATAGCCTTGAATAAATTGTGCGGCGGCCGGCAGAATGATGCGGGTAAAGTAATGGCGGTCAATCGACGTGCGGTGACCGGTCAGGGTGGTTTCTTCATCCAGCGCCACGCCATCGACGGTATAGACCACCCCATCCTTGATGACCTTGTTAAAGGTGAGGATCAGATATTCCTGACGCACCTGCAATTGTCCGATGGCGCGGCCACCGGCGAAGGGGCCCGACAACAGGCTGACCAGCACCGGCCCGGGCAGATCGGAATTCAGCTGGTTCATTAGCTGGCCATAAACGATGGAGCCCGCCGAGACGATCACTTTGTCGACATCAGGTGCCACGATGCTACCATCGGCAGCCATCGTGCCCGTCATACCGGGTTGCGCACCCATGCCCGCCTGGCTTTGCGCCTGCAGGGCACGCTGCTCTTCGGTTTTCATCTGCGTATAGGCGGAGGGCACCACGGTAATACCCGTCACCCGCGATGTCTGCGGTGATTGGGCGGCCAACACAACGCGCATTTGCGCGGCCAGACGCTTGGGCGCTTCGGGGTCCATGCGGGCGGCTTGCGGTTGCGGGCGCACCGGCTGCACCATCGGCACCACTTCGGGAACAGCACCCTGGTTATCCGGCTCCTCGTCAGTCATCACCTGTTGTTCCATAGCGAGACGGCGGCTTTCCGCCTCGCGCCGCCACGCGGTCAACGGATCGCTTTGGGTTTGATCGGGCGCGGTCGGCACGGTCAAACCGGAATTCTCGGCCGTCCCAATCGGCACCGGCAAAGCGCTGGTGCCCTCAGCAAAGGCACGCTGGGCTTCTTGCTGATTGCGCTCTTGCAGGGCGCGGACAAATTCAGGGTCGGCGTTTTCAGTGCCAGGGGTCGAGCTGACCGCTTCGGTATTGGGCGCGATGATGACGGCCGCGTTATCGGCCACATCGTCGCCACCGAAAAAGGTCAAGTAGCCACCAACCACAACCACCGCGCCCAGACCCAGGGCGGCCAGCTTGATGATCGGGTTGTTGTCCCAGGCATCGCGCAGGGAGGGGCGCATCGCGCGCGGCTCGTCCGGCGCATCCATCATGTCGCTGTCGACGTATTGATCGGTCTCGACGTCGATATCAACGTTCTTGTCGTTATCTATCATGCTATCCCCGCGTCACGCGCTGGCGCTGGCCGGCTCATTCGGTTGCTCGTATTTTTGCTTTCACCATGCGGCCACGATCGGACAGCAAGATGATGGGCGTCGATCTGAGAGTATAAACATTCATGCCGTCGGCAGAGGTCGCCGAGGTCTGCCAGGCCGGCGACAACAGCGTCAAGGGCGTGCGCAAATAAACCGTGTCGTTGATGCGATAGGCCGAGGTAGCGCCGTCCACCCCATCCATGCTGAGGCGCTCGGCTGCCGGCACCGCGGTGCCATCCAGCACGCGCATCAGGTTTTCATCGGCACCGGCGACGGCGCGCAGGCCGCCATATTCCATCAAGGGCGTTTTCGCCAAGGGGCCGGGCTTGGGGATGCGCGCATCAAAACGGTAATCGACCGTCTCAAGACCGGTGGCAATGCTAAAGGTGATCGGCGTGATCAGGTCAACCAGGCGAATGGAGATATTGCCAACCCCATGCGCCGTCATCGGCGTGATGCGAATGACATGGCCGCCCTCTTCGGGTGTGGTGATTTCGAATTTACCGGCCCAGCTGATGTCCTGAATGGCCCAGGGGGCGCCCGTCATATCCAAAATGGTCAGCGTCGTCACATAGCCGGGCGAGGTCTGAATGATCAGCGGCGGCGAACTGGGGTCGAGCGAAACGTTTTCAACGGTGGTGCGCGCAGTGGGAACGGTGATCGGCGTCTCGGCCGCTTCGCGGCTGATGCGGAAGCTTTCCAGCACCTCGCGTGTTTGTTCAGGCGTCAGCGGCAACAGGCTTTCGACCGATGCATCAAAGATCTGCTGCTTGATGCGCTCTTGTTGTTGGGCAGCTTCAAGCTCCAGCTGCGCTTGCAATTCTTCGGGCGACTGCATGGTACCGCCAGGGCCGACCGGCAATTGCGCGGCGGGGCCAAGGGGATTGCCCGTGGGATCAGCTGCGCTCTGTTGGCGGCGTTGTTCTGCTTCAAGAATGGCCTGCTGCGCCCGGAAAGGCGCCAGCGGATCAGCATTGGTCTCGGCACCGGTCCCGGCGGGCGCTTGTATTTCAGGCGCGGCCATTTGCGGCGCGTTGATCACATCTGGGGCGGCGGGTGCCGCCGCTGCATCGGGGGCCACCTGCGGCATGGCGGGGGGCGGGTCGGCGCTTTCGCTGATGGGAGCGGGCAGGTTGGTGATCATCTCGTCATCGCCGGTGGCGGGCGGCATCGTCAGCGGCGACAAGGGGGCCGCCGTATCGGGCGCGGTGATTGTCTCGGCAGGTGCCGCATCGCTGGGTGACGATACGATCATATCGGCGGGTTCTTGCGCCAGCGCCGGCACAGACAAGCCTAACGCCGCCAGCACGATGGCCAAGCGCAAAGATCCTGTTATGGCAGAAGCTGTGGTCGTCATGTTGTCTTGGTTTTCCCCGAAACCCTATCCCGTTTTTATCCTACCCAAAGAAACCCGCTGCGCCTAGAGCAGAATCGGCCGATTTTAGCGGCTAGCCGCTGATTTTTAAAAAGAAATCCAGCGGTCGATCGCGATCCCCATCGGGTTTTCCGATGTTTCCACCGGAATGATGGTCAGCCGTACCTTTTGGTTCAGCGACCGACTCAGTGAACCCGAGCGCACCGTCACCATCAACGGCAATTCGACAATCCAGGTATAGCGGCCGTTCATCAGCCCTTCGAAAATAAGGGTTGTCATCCCCTGCGGCACGGCTGTCAACAATTGCTGCTGGTCACGCACGTTTTGAAAAAAGCGCGATTCATTCATCACTTGCGCAAAAGACAGCCATCCCTCGGGGGTGAAGCGCTCGCGGGCAGAAGAGAGCTTTTCATCGTAATCGTTAAAGCCGAATGTCATAATCTGTGCAGCGGAATCGGCCGCCCAGTTGAACAATGTCTGTTGCGGGATAGGTGGCCGTTCCAACCCGATGAGGCCGCTGGTCGCCCCTTCAGAGGTTTGGGCGAAATAGCCATCTTCGGGCAGATAGGCGAACAGCGTGTAAAACAGCGCCGCAGTCAGCAAAAAAATGACCGCGGTCAGCGCATAGCACAGCTTGATCAAACGCAGATAGCCGGTGCGATAAGATTCGGTGCGCGCTGTATCAACCCCCATGCGACGCGCGAAAGACTCGGTCGCGGCCTCATCACCCAGCGCCGCCGCCGGCAAAAGCGCGCGCAGCTTAATCACTCACGGCCACCCATTGTTCGATGCCGACACCCGCCGGATTTTCCAACGACGGCACGCGTTCAACCACCAGGGCGATGTTGAGGTTATCCACCCGCGTCTGACTGCCGGCCTTATAGGTCACGCGCAGCGGCAGGCGCAGCAACCAGCGGTATTTACCATTGAAAACACCCTGGTTTTCAATGGTGGGGGCGGCGCGCGGCTCGGCGGTCACCACTTGCTGATTGGCGGTAACCGATTCAATAATCTTGGCGCGTTGCAGGGCGCTGGCAAAGCTTTCCCAACCGCGGCGGGTAAAGTGGCGCGAGGATTGCTGCAAACGGCGCTGATAATCGTGATAGCCAAAGGTCATCGTCTCGGCCACCGACTGCGTGGCCCAGGACATCAGGGCCGAGGGGTTCATGTTGGCGCGATCAAGCGGGATCATTTGCAAGATGCGGCCGTCGGCCGTGGTGGCAAAATAACGATCAAGCGGCTTTGACGTGGTGATGTAGAGGCTGAGCGCCAAAAGCAGTGCCACAATCACCACCGCCTGCAAAATGACAATGCGGATCATGTTGCGAAAGCCGTCGCGGTAGAATTCGTTGCGCGTCACGATGGTCAGCAAGGCACCGCCGTCGCCGGCCTCGCCCGTGGCTGGCGGCTGTGCATCGTCGGCGGCTGGACCGCTTTTTGCCATGAAACACCCCTCATCGCCGCCCGTGGGCGAAGCATCTATCGTCCGGCACACCCCTTGCGCTGCCAGATTGTCTATCATATCGGAAGCTTTTCAGGCGCCGCAAGGGGCGGCAATAATTTTTTCCAATAAAAAGAGGAATATAGCCGCAAAAGAGGCGCTGCCTCCCCCTTTGGCACGGCCCTTGCTCCACTCAAAGGGCAAGCCCCGCCCCGATCCTGTCGGTCCGTAGGGGTCAACACGAGAGATACCAACCGTATGACCATCTCTTTAGATAACGCAATCAGTGGGTTAAGAGCCGCGCAGTCTTCGCTCAATGTTATTTCCAATAACATTTCGAATGCGAGCGTCGAAGGCTATACCCGGAAAATTTTGCCGCAGGAGACCCTGCTCATCGGCGGCGAGGGTCGCGGCGTGCGCCTGCAGGCGATTTTGCGTAAAGTCGATATGACCTTGTTGCGCGACTTCAACAAACAAACCAGCGTCACCGCCGGCACGGCTACCCGCACCCAATATTTGTCGCGGGTGCAGGAATTCCACGGCGCCTCCGAGGCAGAGCGCAACCTTTCCGCCCAAATTGGGCGAATGTATGACGCCTTCTCCGAACTCTCGACGGCACCAGATAACTCTTTCCAGCTGAATAACGCTGTCAATGCCGCCCAGCAGACCGCGCAAACGTTTAATGATTTTCACGGCCTGCTCGAGCAGATGCGCAACGAGGTGCAAGACGATATTGCCTCGGCGATAACAGAGCTGAACCAATCGCTGGAATCCGTTGCCGACCTCAACAAGCGCATCGCCATTCTCGACTCGCAAGGTAAATCGACGGCGGAATTCGAAGATCAGCGCGACCGCGAAATCCAAAACATTTCGCAATATCTCGAAATTTCTAGTTATACGATCGAAAACAAAAAAATCGTGCTGATGACCCGGCGGGGTGAAACACTGGTCGACAACAGCGCACAAACCATGAGCTTTTCGCCGACCCCGGCGACGGCCGGCGCTTACTATCCCGGTGGCTCACTGAATGGTATTCTGATTGAAGGTATCGATGTCACCGCCACCAATCTGGGCGGTAAACTGGGCGCCCTGATTACCCTGCGCGATCAGACCATCCCCACCTATCAGGCCCAAGCGGACGAAGTCGCGCAAAAAATGGCTGAGCGTTTTGACGCGGTGGGCTTGCGTTTATTTACGGACGCGAACCGACTGGTACCCGCCTCTTCGACCGCGCCCGCGCCAATCGGGTATGTCGGCTTTGCCGGTGAAATCCGTGTCAATCCCGACATTGTGGCCGACAGCACACTGTTGCGCACCGGCAGCTATGGCCAAGTAGCGCTGCCCGGCTCGAATGAAATGGTCCGCAAAGTACTGGATAACGCACTTGGTCTTTATCTGGGCCAAGGTGCCAACGGCACCACCAATATCTCCGCGGGTACTGTTTTTGCGTCCACTGGCCTGACACAGCGCGCCGACCTGATCGGCACCTACGATATTACTGACTATGTCCCGGACCTGAGTACTGCCCCCAACCTCACCCTGCCCGGCGCCTTTACGGTCGACATCGGCGGTACAGCCTTTGCCATCAACATCAACCCGGGCGACACGGCAACCGATCTCGTCAATAACATCAATGCTGCGGTCGGCTCGACCGTGGCAAGCCTCAACGGCTTGGGGCAGTTACGCATTACCGCCAATGCCGATATCACCATCAGCGATATTTCGCTGGGTGGCGCCCTCGCCTTGGCTGATCTGGGCCTGGTCGCCGGCACCACCACGGCACAAAGCCCCTCCTTCAGCGTGCAGGTCGGCACCCAAAGCCCCATCACGGTCGTCATCAACCCCGCCGATACGGCAACCGATCTCTTGGCGGACCTGAACGCTATTCCGGGCCTGACCGCTACGCTTAACGGATCGGGCCAACTGGTCCTCACCCCCACTCGCGGCGGCAGCATTGCGCTTGCCAACGTCGAAGGCGAACCGATGCAGGCGCTGGGGCTCAACGTCGTCAACATCGCGCATAATCCCTTTCGCAATGCCAGCGTTGGCCCTGATGGCAGCCTCAATACCGGGCTTTTGAATAACAGCACGGTGGCTGATTACACCCGCAGCGTCCTGGCGACCCAGGCCGAAGACGCCGCCAGCGCTGTCACGGCCGACGACCGTGAAAGCGCGTACCTGCAATCACTGACCAAACGCAATCAAGACACCAGCGGCGTCAATCTTGACCAGGAACTCTCTGAACTGATCCGCGTGCAAACCGCCTATTCGGCGGCGGCGCGAATGATTTCTGCATCTGAAGATATGCTGGACGAGCTTTTCGCGGCCTTCCGTTAAGGTACCGCCGCCGACTTTGAAGGAGACGAACAAATGACCAACGGTGTTTCTTTTCTAGGCCAGGGACAGGCCCAGACCAACCGCTTGCTTGAGCTCAACAAGACCTTTGCCGATCTGCAGCGCCAGGCAAGTTCGCAAAAGAAGCATGAAAGCCTGTCAGGGTTCGGCTTTGAATCCAGCCGCGTCCTGCGCTACCGCACCGATATCAGCAGCCTTACTCAGTTCAACGATAACATCGACATCGCCTCGACCCGGATCGAACTCATGACCAATTCGCTCGAGCAGGCCAACAAGCTGGGCGAACAAGTTCTCAGCGCTATCGGCGGGGAACTGCTGGGTGGTACTGTCGATATTACCTCGATTAACACTATTGCGCGAAATGCGCTCGATTTCCTGCAAACCTTGGTGAACACAGAACTGGATGGGCGCTATTTATTCTCCGGCTCAGCCACGAACGTACCGCCGATTGCGAATCGCGCCGCCGTTAATACCGAAACGCAAAGCTTTGTTACCAACTGGCTGAACGGCACACTTACGAATGCACAATTATTAACCAATACGGCAGGACTGACCGACGCACAGACCGGTTTTGATCCGGCGCTCTCGACCGCCGGACCCGTCTCCATCCGTGTCGATCAGAACGTCGAAATCGATTATGGTGTGGTGGGTAATGATGTCGGCTTTGACAAGCTGATCCGTGCTTTTTCCCTGGCTGCCAACCTCACCCTGCCCAATCCGGCCACCGATACACCCGATAACGCTGATCTCGGTGCGGTATTGGTCGACCTGCAAACCCTTATCCGTGAGGGCGTCACCGAAATTCGCACCGCTGCCACCGATCTTTCCAGCAAGTATGCGCTGACCGATGAAATTAAGCAGCGTCAGAAAGAGGATATCGCCATTGCGCAAAAGGTCCTGGGACAAATCGAAGATGCCGACACGACCGAGGTTCTGGTCAAATTACAGCTGATGCAAAATCAGCTGTCGGCATCCTATCAGGTGACCAATATCGTCAGCGAACT
>JAIXUW010000295.1 GCA_027483355.1 Alphaproteobacteria bacterium | reverse complement strand
TGGCACCGGCCTTCGCGGCGGCTTCAATGATTTTATCGGTCAGCGCGACAATCTCGCCATCGGTCAGTGTTTTATCGACGGGCTGCAGGGTGACACTGATGGCCAGCGATTTTTTACCTTCGGGTACGCCCTTGCCCGCATAGACATCGAAAATATCGACGCCGGTGATCAGCTGCTTGTCGACTGCGCGCAAGGCGCGAACGAGCGTCTCGCCCCGCAGCGTGGCATCGACTATAAAAGCAAAATCACGGTTGAGCGGCTGGAAGGGTGAAGGCTTTAGCAATTCTTTTTGTGGCCCCTTACGCTTGGGGGCGGGGATATGGGCAAGGAAGACTTCGACCCCAACCATCGCTTCCTCACGTTTCAGCTGCGCCAAAAGGCCGGGGTGTAATTCGCCAAAGCTGGCCAGTACGGTTTGTCCTTGTTTGAATTGACCGGAGCGGCCGGGGTGATACCAATCCGGGGCATCGGTGGTCAGTTGTAGATTGGCGGTATTAACGCCACAAGCCTCCAAAATCGCCAGAGCATCGGCCTTGGCGTCATAGGCGTCGACGGTGCGGGGTTGTCCCGCCCAATGACGTGATTGCGCTTGGCCGCAGCGCAAAGCCGTTGCCGTCAGAATTTGTCCTTTGGCATCGGGGGCGCGGTAGATATTGCCGATTTCAAACAGGGCGGCATCCGGATAGCCGCGATCGGTGTTACGGGCAGCAGCATCGACCAAATTCGGCAAGATCGAGGGACGCATCACCGACAGATCGGCGCTGATCGGGTTGCTCAGTGTCAGCGCCGCCTTGTTCTGGTGCAGATGAATGCCGAATAAATCGGCGCGGTCTTCGGCCAGGAACGACCAGGTGATGGTTTCATGCAAGCCTCGGCCCGCCAGACACTGACGCGCGCGGATGGCCCGCAAGGACAACGGCGCGATGGCTTCGCGCTTTTCATCCTCGGGCAGACGCACCGGCACTGCCGGGATATGATCATAGCCGTGGATACGCAAAACTTCCTCGACAATGTCAGCAGACCCTGCCACATCGTGCCGCCAGCTGGGGGGCGTCACCTGCCAGGTGTCGCCGTTGTTGTCATTGACGGCAAAACCAAGGGCCGAGAGAATGTCTTTTTGTTGACCGCTGGGCAGATCGCGCCCGCCCAAGGTCGCCAGACGCTTGGGTGTATAGGCAATTGCCGTATGCGGTGTCGGCCGCTTGCCGGTGACAATCGTTTTGCCGGGCGTGCCCCCGCAGCGGGCCACGATCAGGGCGGTGGCCAGGTTGATGGCCTCCTCCATAAAGGCGGCATCGACGCCGCGTTCGAAACGATAACGGGCCTCTGAATCGATTTGCAGCTTCTGACCCGTCTTGGCGATACGCACGGGGTCGAACAGGGCGCATTCAATCAGAATGTTTTTGGTGTGCGCGTCTACGGCCGTGGTGCTGCCACCCATAATCCCCGCCAAGCCAATGACGCCGCTCTCATCGCAAATCACGATCATGCCGTCGTCCAGGGTATAGGTTTTGTCATTGAGCGCCGCGAAGCTCTCGCCGGCTTTTGACAGACGCACGGTGATGTTGCCCTTGATTTTGTCGGCATCAAAGACGTGCAGGGGACGGTTGTAACCCAGGCTCATTTCATTGGTAACATCCACCAAAGCGTCAATCGGGCGCTGGCCCGCCGCGGTCAGTTTTTTTTGCAAGGTCTCGGGCGAAGTGCCATTGGTAACACCGGCCACATAGCGGCTGATAAACAGCGGGCAGGCATCATGATCTTCGATCTTCACGGCAATAGGGGCTGCGTCATTGCCGGTGAGGGCGACACCAGACGCCGGGACAAAACGGCCAAGGCCAGCCGCCGCCAGATCGCGCGCCACGCCATAAACGCCAGCGCAATCGCCGCGGTTGGGGGTGAGGTTGATATCAATGATGGGATCATTGACACCCAGCGCATCGGCAGCAGCCGCACCGGTCGGGGCCGTGGCGGGCAATTCGATGATGCCTTCGTGTTCATCCGACAGGCAGAGTTCGCGGGCCGAACACATCATGCCGTTGGATTCCTGGCCGCGGATCGCGGTTTTCTTGAGCGTCACATCCAGGCCGGGAATGTAACTACCGGCGGGGGCGAAAACGCCCTTCATGCCCGCTTTGGCGTTGGGGGCACCGCAGACGACTTTCAACTGTTCCGTGCCGGTATCGACCACCAGGCAGCGCAGTTTATCGGCATCGGGGTGTTTTTCGGCGCTCAATACATGGCCCACCACAAAGCCTTTGAGGGTGGCGGCGGGATCGGTGATGTCTTCGACTTCAAGGCCGATGGCGGTCAGCTTCTCGGCAATCTCGGCCAGCGTCGCGTCGGTATCGAGATGCTCTTTGAGCCAGGACAGGGGAAATTTCATGGTATCTCTCGCGTGATAAAAGTTTTAAACGGCGGTGACGGCGGTGGGTTGATCCAGCACGCCAAAGCCATAATGGCGCAACCAACGCAGGTCGCTTTCAAAGAAGGTGCGCAGATCCGGGATGCCGTATTTCAACATCGTCATCCGCTCGACACCCATGCCAAAGGCAAAGCCCTGATATTCTTCGGGGTCGAGGCCGCAATTCTTTAAAACATTCGGATGCACCATGCCGCAGCCAAGAACTTCGAGCCAGCTCTGGCTCAAGCTGTCGGTGGCTCTGCCAATTTTCAGGCCGCCGTTGGAGCGGTCACAGCCAATATCCATTTCGGCCGAGGGCTCGGTGAACGGAAAGAAGCTGGGGCGCAGGCGGGTCGGCAGATCATCCACCTCGAAAAAGCGTTTGCAGAATTCAATCAGGCAGCCTTTCAGGTGGCCCATATGGGTGGCCTTGTCGATGACGAGACCTTCCATCTGGTGGAACATCGGCGTATGGGTCTGGTCATAGTCGGACCGGAAGGTGCGCCCAGGTACAATCACGCGAATGGGCGGCTTGCGGTTTTGCATCACATGGACCTGTACGGTCGAGGTATGGGTACGCAACAAACGCTTGCGGTCTTCGCCAGATTTGTTGTTGCCTGCTTCGCCCGGCGGTGCATCCGGTAAATAAAAGGTATCGTGCATGGCGCGGGCGGGGTGCGCCGGGGGGAAATTCAGCGCGGTGAAATTGTGAAAATCGTCTTCAATCTCCGGTCCTTCTGCGACCGAAAAACCCATATCGGCAAAGATGGCCATCATTTCGGCCATCGACTGGCTGATGGGATGTATGCTGCCTTGCGGCTGCGGCCGGGGGGTGAGGGTGATGTCGACGCTCTCGGCGGCGATGCGTACTTGCAAAGCTTGATCTTTCAAGAGTGCTGCCCGTGCATCCAGCGCTGCGCTGATTTCGGTCTTGAGAATGTTTAAGGCCTGACCCATTTCTTTTTTGGCATCGGGGGTCAGGGCGCCCAGCGTCGACATCAACGCGGTGACGCGACCTTTTTTGCCAAGGGCAGCCACCCGGGTTTCTTCCAGCTGGCCAATGTCGTTGGCGGCGCTAATGCTGTGCAGGATATCGGTTTTAAGAGCGTTGAGGTCGGCGGTCATCGGTAGCTTCCTTGGGTCTAAATATTCTAGGGCTCTGAGCCGGGGGCGAGGGTGACGGAAAGGCCATCGGTCTCTTCGGTCATGATAATCTGGCAGGACAGGCGCGAGAATTCTTCATCGACGGCAAAGGCATCATCAAGCTTCTCAATTTCTTCTTCGGAGGGTTCGGGGATCTGGTCAACCCAGTCTTCGTCGACATAGACATGGCAGGTGGCGCAGGCGAGCGCACCGCCACATTCCGCCTTGATGCCCAGCGCCGGGATACGCTCGGCGTGATCGCGGATGATTTCCATCACCCGCCAGCCTTCAACTGCGTCGAGACAATGATTTTTACCGCTACGATCGGTCACGTTGATCTTCATCTAGGCAGCCTTTCCCAGCATCTGGCGTAGTGCCACGACAAAGGCGGCGAAAAGCCAAACTTCTAAAATTAACGTCAAGATGTGCTGTACTGTGACCAGTACCACACCGGTGGTGCCGCCGGTGAACAGCGTGGCCAGGATCAAGGCCTTGGGGAATTCGACGCAGACCAGCACCAGGCCCAACATCCGCAACGACAGCATAAAACTATTGGCGCGGATTATATAATCGCGGAGCGGATAGCCAACAGCCGCCAAGACCGGCAGCAAGCGAAAGCGCAGCGCCCAGAAAAGAACGCCCATCATGATCATCAACAGCAGCTGCGCGCCGGGTTGTTCTTGCAGTCGCGCGGGGTCGGCCATCAATGTTTCCGGGTCTGCCAGATGCACCAGGGTCTGTTCATAGACGGCGACCAGGGCTTTCCACAAAATATAAGTGATGACGCTGACCTGCAGCAGGGCGCGACGCTCGGCCGGCGGGTCGATCGGATTGGCAGGCGTTTCGCCCAGCAGCCAGTGGCGCACAGCCGCACCCAGAAACCAAGCGGTCAAGATAAACAGCGGCAGGCTGGCAAGGAAAAGGCGCAGCGGGTTCATCTCGGGAATTTGCGTGACTGCCACACTGGTGAGGATAGCCGCCGCTAAAGCCGGCGCCCCCAGGCGCAGCAACAGCGCACGGCTTGCCACCACCATCAAAAGACCCTGACGGCAGGTATCCAAAATACTGAAAGGGGCAAGGCTGGGTGGCCGGCGGCGCATGGTTTGTCCAAGGTTGGGTGGGCGAGCGTAATAATCCGGCGCCAGTTTAAAAGATTGGCGGCGCTTTCGCCAGCTTGTGGCGAGGCTTTGATTTATCTTATGAAAATCTACACACCCAGTTTGCTTTGCAGATTGCTGGAGCTGGTGGTGTATTCAAAGCGCCATTTGCGGTCGGGGTGGACATAGCGAAAGACTTTTTGCGCGGCCAGTGCCCCTTCGTGGAAACCCGACAGGATCAATTTCAATTTGCCGGGATAGGTATTGATATCGCCAATGGCAAAAATACCGGGCACGTCGGTTTCAAAATTTTCGGTGTTGACGGTGATCAGGTTGTTCTGCATCCCGACGCCAAAGGTGGCGACTGGCCCCAGTTTCATGGTCAAGCCGTAAAAGGCCAGCAAGGTATCGGCCGATAAAGTGGTGGTCGATTTATCGGCCAAGGTCACATCGATGCCGGTCAGCTGGCCGTTGTTGCCCTGTAGCGCCGTAGGGTTGCCGATCACCAGCGACATTTTGTCGGTCGCCACCATTTCGCGCATGGCATTGACGCTGTGGGGGGCGGCGCGAAAATCATCGCGGCGGTGCAAGAGGGTGATGTGTTGGGCGATGGGCTGCAGATTCAACGTCCAGTCAAGGGCGCTGTCCCCGCCGCCGGCGATGACGATGTTTTTGCCAGCAAAAGCGCTGCGGTTACGCACGGCATAAAAAACGCTGGTGCCCTCATAGGCTTCGATGCCCGGCAGCGGCGGCTTTTTCGGCATAAAACTGCCGCCACCTGCCGCAATAATGACAACCTTCGCCTCGATGACGCTGCCCTGATCGGTGGTGACGCGAAAGCCGGTATCGGTTTTGACGCAAGCCTCGGCCATCTGATTGAGGTGGAATTGCGCGCCGAAGGGCTTGATCTGTTCCATCAGCTGATCGGTCAGCTGTTGGCCGGTGACGACGGGCAGGGCGGGGATGTCGTAGATGGGCTTTTCGGGGTACAGCTCGGTACACTGACCACCTGGCCGGTCGAGGATATCGATCAGCTGCGCCTTGATATCGAGCAGGCCCAATTCAAAAACGGCAAACAGGCCAACAGGGCCAGCGCCAATAATCAGCGCGTCGGTCACATGGGTCTGGCCGGGGGGATGTGAGATATAAGACATGCGCAAAACCTAAGCCGCAGGGTAGGCAAGGTCAAGGCGGCATCATGGGGCGCGCCAGCGTGGCTTAGAAAAACAGGTTGCGGCGGCCGCTGAGAAGATCGAGCAGCACTTTGAAATAGCTGGCACCTGCCGTTCCGACTTTTGTCAGGCGGTGGCTCAGGGGGCGGCGTGTCTGGGTCGGTATCAACGTCATGGGTGTTGTCCAGTTGGTTGTCTACAGTACAGATATGGGAACGAACCTAAGCAGCGGCAAGCAAGCCGGTCAACGAATATTTAAGATTCTGCGTTAATATGAAAGATAAGAATAGTAAAACAAAATATTAATGCGCCGCAACATAATAATATTACAGTATTCATGCCTGAATTAAGGCGCACGTTGAAATGCGGCGCCCCGATTCATGAACACCACCATTATATTTTCATAAACTAATTAGCGATTTTTTACCACTTGTCAAAGAATATAGGCGGGTATCTGCTGAGAGCAGGGAACTTTTTTGCAAGTAAGGCTGTTCGCGTCTAGTCGATTTAGCGTTTTTGATCAGGGGTGACTGGTTTAAATGACTTTTTCTTGTTTACACGACGCGCGTTTGGCCTCTCTTGTGAGGTCATCGGTATGACAGTTTCTCAACCGCTGCGTGCGGCCGTGCTGGGGTTTCCGGTGTCGCATTCCCTGTCGCCGGTCTTGCATAATCATTGGCTGAAAACTTATGGCATTGATGGTACCTATAGTGCCATGGCGGTGGCGCCCGAGGCGCTGAAAACCGCTTTGAACGGTTTGCGTGAGCGTGGTTTTGCGGGGTGCAATCTGACCATGCCGCATAAAGAAGCGGCGCTCCCCCTGATGGATGACCATGACGAGAGCTGCCTGATGTCAGGCGCGATCAATACCGTGGTCATACGTGATGGTAAAATGATCGGCTATAACAGCGATGGTTTCGGCTTTGTCGAGAGCCTTAAGGCGCAGGCGCCGCAATGGTCGGGCGGCCGGGTGGTGATATTGGGTACCGGTGGGGCGGCCCGCGGCATCATCGCGTCGTTGCGCGCCAAAGGGGCGCAGCACTTTGTGCTGATCAACCGCAGCAAGGATAAAGCCGAGCGGGTGGTGAAGCAGTTCTCGCTCCCATCCGTCGATGTAGTGGATTGGCAAGACCGCGCGGCGGCGCTGGCCGGTGCCAGCCTGTTGGTGAATTGTACATCGCTGGGTATGGTTGAACAGTTACCGCTGGACATGCCGCTCGATATGTTGCCCGCCAATGCGGTAGTGGCCGATATTGTGTACCGCCCTTTGATCACACCGCTGCTGCAGACAGCAAAGGGGCTGGGGCTTGCCACAGTCGAGGGCCTGCCGATGCTATTGCATCAGGGTCGCTTGGGCTTCGAGCATTGGTTTGGCGTCGACCCCGACGTCACGCCCGCGGTTTACCAGGCCCTCGTCACCCGCATCACGGAGACGGAAGTATGATAGTCATCGGTTTGACCGGGTCGATTGGTATGGGTAAAAGCACCGTGGCTGAAATGCTGCGCGACCGCGGGGTGCCGGTACATGATGCGGATGCCGCCGTCCATCGGCTGTTGGGGCCGGGCGGTGGTGGTGTGGGCGTGGTGGGCCAAGAATTCCCCTCTGTTTTAACTGTCGACCATGAAGGCGTCGCACAGATTGACCGGGCAGCGCTTGGCCGGATTGTTTTTGCCGACCGTGACGCCAAGAAAAAACTGGAAGAGCTGTTGCATCCCATCGTGCGCGGACAAAGTGATCTTTTTGTCGCCGAGCATCGCCGCCAGGGCACGGAAATGGTGGCGCTGGATATTCCGCTGTTGTTTGAAACGGGCGGTGAAAAGCGCGTCGATGTAACCCTTTGTGTCAGCGCCAATGCCGCGGCACAGGAAAACCGCGTCTTGGCGCGCGCGGGCATGACGCGCGATAAGTTTGACCGTATTGTAGCGGGACAAATGCCCGATGCCGAAAAGCGCAAACGCGCCGATTATGTGCTGGCCACCGATCAGAGCCTGGCCGAGACGGCGGCCGATCTTGATCGCCTGCTGGAAGAAATGCGTAAAAAATTCAAAGCTTAACGGGTCATCAGGGCGGCGTTGCGGCGGCAATGTTCCGGTGCTAGGATCTCTTCCATGCGCGAAATTGTTTTAGATACAGAGACCACCGGTTTTGACCCGGCCGAGGGACATCGGCTGGTGGAAATCGGCTGTGTCGAGTTGGAAAACCATGTGCCCACCGGCAAGGTTTTTCATACCTATCTCAATCCGCTGCGCGACGTACCCGCCGAGGCCACCCGCGTGCATGGTCTCACCACCGAGTTTCTTAAAAATCAGCCGTTGTTCACCGAAAAGGTCGGCGACTTTATCGCCTTCATCGCAGGCGCCACCCTGATCATCCACAATGCCGAATTCGACATGAAGTTCCTGAATGCCGAATTAAAATCCTGCGGCTTTAAACCGCTGTCGATGGCCCAGGTGATTGATACGCTGTTGATGGCGCGGCAGAAATTTCCGGGCCAGCCCGCCAACCTCGATGCGCTGTGCCGGCGTTTTAAGGTTGATAATACGGCACGCAAATTCCACGGCGCCTTACTTGATGCTGAATTGCTGGCCGAGGTTTATCTTGAAATGATGGGTGGACGTCAGCATGGCCTGGGGCTGATCAGCGAACAGGCAGCGGCGGCCTCTGCTCATCTGGCAGCGAGTCTCAAGCAGCAAAAACGCCCACGCCGTAGCTTTGCGCCGACCGCGACCGAACTGGACGAACACGCCGCTTTTTTAAAACTGCTGAAAAAGCCGTTGTGGCCGGAACAGCATTAAGCAGCTTTAGGCAGCACCAGTTTGCTGTGATTGCTGCTGGCGCAGACGCTGCACTTCGTTGATGTACAAAGTCTCAAAGCTGACCGGCGCCAGATAGAGCGGCGGATAGCCCCCGCGTGCCGTCACATTGGCGATGATTTCGCGGGCGAAGGGGAACAGCAGCTTGGGCACCTCGACCATGATGGCAGGGGCGTGGTTTTCGCGCGGCACGTTTTTCAGTTGCACCAGTGCCCCGTAGACAAGATCAATAATAAAAACTTTTTTATCTTCGTCTTTCTTTTTAGCCTCGACACGCAGGTGGAGGGACACATCATAGGTGTCTTCATTGGCGATTTTATGCTGCAGGGTGATCTGGATGCCCGTTTCAGGGGCGCCCCAGCCGCTGACCAGGCTTTCGGGCGCGTGTGGGTTTTCAAAGGACAGATCGCGCACATATTGCGTCAGGACATGAATATTGGGCTGGGCGGCCTGGGGGGCGGCGGTGGGCTGTTCGGTCATGGCGTGGTCCTTCGCAGGGGAAAGGGTCAAACAAATACGTTCCCGAGACATAACAAATATTTCCAGCCCAAGACAAGGCCCATCGCTGTGAAAAGCTTGTAAAGGGGGTGGCACCCAGGCCGGGGGCGCACTATTATAATCCAAGCGTGCGGGTCTTATGGCCAGCGCGAGCGCCAGCCCAGTTAACGGAGTGCTTTTGTGGCCATTGATATTATTGTTTTCGCCCTGATTGCGGGCTTTCTGATTTACCGCCTGAACAATGTTTTGGGCACGCGGCATGGCGATGAACGCCAGCGGCCCAACCCCTTTGGCGAGCGTCAGGAGAATAAGCCGCCTTTAGCCGCCGATGCCAACGGTTCGATCATCGATGCTGAGGCTGTCCCCCTGGTGTCGGCCCCGCTGATTTTTGATGGCGTGGTCGATCCCGCCCGGGATGCCGATGGCCGTATTCGTCAAGGCCTGCAGGATATCGCCGATGTTGATCGCTATTTTGATCTGCCCAGCTTTATCGGCGGCGCCCGCTATGCCTTTGAAATGATCGTGACTGCCTATGCCAAGGGCGATCGCGATACCCTGCGCCCGCTGCTCAGCCCCAAGCTGTTTCGCGATTTCGAGGCGGGTATTGTGGCGCGTGAGCAAAAAAATCATACTTCTGAAATCACCATTCATCGCATTAAGCGTGCCCAAGTGATCGAGGCGCATCTGGGCGGCACTATGGCCTATGTGACGGTTGATTTCGACGTCGAGGAAACCACGGTTACCCGCGATGCCGAGGGACGTATTATTGATGGCGATCCCGAGCGTATTTTCAGCGTCGAGGATATCTGGACCTTTACCCGTGATACCCGGTCAAGCGACCCTAACTGGCTCTTGATCGAAACCCGCGCCGGGGGTGACGCCGCATGAGACAGCGGTGGTGGGCACTGCTGGCGGCGGTTGTGGTCTTATCCGCCTGTACAACCGTTGAAGAAGCACCGGTTGAAGATCGCCTGCGCCTGTCGCGTGCGTCATTTAGCGATCTGCCCGGCTGGGCGCGGGATGATCTGACCGGTGCGCTGGCAGCGTTTCGTTTGTCATGTGATGCCTTGCAAAAACGCCCGCCCGAGACAGAAATGCAGGGTGGCTTTGCCGGTACGGCCGCCGATTGGCAAGGGGTCTGTGCGGCCGCGCGCCCCGCGCCAGGTGATACTGCACGCGCCTTTTTCGAAGCGCAATTCACCCCCTATCTGGTCAGCGGTGACAAGGGGCCCGAGGGTTTATTCACCGGCTATTACCAGCCGCTGCTGCGCGGGTCGCTGGAAAAGAAAGCACCCTATCTGACCCCGCTTTACGCGCGCCCGGATGATTTGGTGAGCGTGAACTTGGGCGATTTCAGCGAGGATCTGAAAGGTAAAACCATTCAGGGCCGGGTGGTCGGACAAAACCTCACGCCCTATTTCGACCGCAGCGAAATTGAAAAGGGCGCGTTGGATAAAGCCCAAGTACCGTCCGTGGTTTGGGTGGATGATCCGATTGATGCGTTTTTCCTACATATTCAGGGATCGGGCCTGGTGATGCTCGAGGATGGCAGCGAGTTGCAGGTCGGCTATGCCGCGCAAAATGGCCGCACTTATCATGCGATTGGTAAAACCCTCATCGAGCGCGGCGTTCTGAGCAAAGAAGACGTCTCGATGCAAAGTATTCGTCAATGGCTGGAGCAAAACCCGACCGAGGCCGCCGATCTGATGAACCTCAACCCGTCCTATGTGTTTTTCCGCCGCTTAGAAGGCGCAGGTCCGCTGGGCGCCCAGGGTGTTGCACTAACGCCGGGGCGCAGCCTGGCGGTGGATCGCCGTCATCTGCCCTATGGTCTGCCGGTGTTTTTGGATGCTGAAGAGCCGGATAACCAGGGCCGTCTGCAACGTCTGATGATTGCCCAAGATACCGGCGGCGCCATCAAGGGTGTCGTGCGCGGTGATTATTTCTGGGGGGCGGGCGAGACAGCGGCTGATAAGGCCGGCCGCATGAAAAGCAAAGGGCGCTACTACGTCTTGGTGCCCAAGCACATCACGGTGCCTGCAAGCGTGCAAAAATAAACGCGATTGGTTTTAGCTCAGCAGTGCCGCGGGGGCCAGATTGACGGCGGCCGCGTCGATGTCCTCGCTAAAGGGCATGCCTGCCTGTGCGCCCAAGCCAAGGCAAGACAGTGACGCACCGGCAGATGCCCGGTGCATAGATTCTAGCCACGGCAGGCCTTTCAACAGACCCGCCGCAAAAATGCCACAGAAGGCATCACCCGCACCGGTTGAATCAACCGCCTCGACCGGCAGAGCTTGTTGGGTATAAACGCTGTCGCCGCGGGCGGCGACACAGCCGCGCGCTTCGAGGGTGATGATGCAGGTGAGATCACCCAGCTTAGCTATATCGCCCGCCAGTTGTCGCGGGTCAGAACCAACGATGCCCAGGCCATGTGCTAGTTGCAGGCCTTCGATTTCATTGACGATCAGATAATCGACGAATTGCAGCAGCTCTTTGGGGAGTTGGTGCGCCGGCGAGGCATTCAGGATCGTAATAGCACCATTGGCCCGCGCACGGCGCAGCACTTTGAAGGTTTCGGCCGGCGTTACTTCCAGCTGGGTCAGGACGATGTGGCGTTTGCTGAGAATTTCATCGGGCGCTTGATCTTCGGTGACGTCCAGGTTGGCGCCGGGCGCCACCATGATGAAATTACCGCCTTTGGAATCAACCGCGATAGTCGCGCAGCCGGTGGGGCGTTCGGAAATGCCGATACCCGCGGTCCAAACACCTTGGGTCTTGAGGTTGTTGATGCTGCGGCGGCCAAAACTGTCGTCGCCGACTTTGCCCACCATGGCAACCTTACCGCCGGCGCGCACGGCGGCGACGGCCTGGTTCGAGCCTTTACCACCGGCGCGGCTGAGATAATCCGCGGCACAAAGCACCGTCTCCCCCGGTTTGGGGAAGTGGGTGACAGGCATCACCAAATCGACGTTCATGGAACCGAAGACAACAATCATGACCTCAAGCTTAGTCGTGTGGACGAATCCGGTCTAGCGGATTTATCAAGTGGTTTCAGGTCATTAGAGGTGAGGCGCGGTTTGTCTGTTTATGTCAACGCGCGCGCTATATTCCGGTAAGAGCATTGCCAAGCCCTGGCGGCCGGGGGTACAAAAGACTATATGTTTTTGTGACGGATAGGGAACCTATCTCTGCCCGCCGTTCAGAAGAGGATCACCCATGAGTCCCCCCGCTGTCGTTACCCCCCTGCTGGCGCCCATACCCACGGTGACGCCCGCCAATCCGGGCACCGCGCGCAGTTTTTATGACAGTTTTTTTGATTTGCGTTTGCAAGAGCTGCATCGCGAGGGGCGCTACCGTGTTTTCGCTGATCTTGAACGCCAGGTTGGGCGCTTTCCCAAGGCACGCCTGCGTCTTGCCGACGGCCAGGAAAAAGACGTCACGCTGTGGTGTTCAAATGACTATTTAGGCATGGGGCACCATCCGGTCGTGATCGACGCACTCTGTCAGGCAGCCCAGACCTATGGCGCTGGTGCCGGTGGGACCCGCAATATTTCTGGCACCACCCATTTACATGTGATGCTCGAAGAAAGTCTGGCTGATCTGCATGGCAAAGATGCGGCGCTGCTGTTTACCTCCGGCTATGTCTCCAACGAAGCGACCTTGTCGACGTTGGCCAAAGTCCTGCCCGATTGCGTGATTTTCTCGGACGAGAAAAACCATGCGTCGATGATTGCGGGTATTCGTGCGTCGGGTGCGGAAAAACATATCTTCCGTCATAGCGATCTGGCCCATCTGGAGGAATTGCTGGCAAGCGTCGCGCGCTGCCGCCCCAAGATCATTGCTTTTGAATCGGTCTATTCGATGGATGGCGACATCAGCCCAATCGCCGCGATTTGTGATCTCGCCGATAAATACGGTGCACTGACCTACATCGACGAAGTCCATGCGGTGGGCATGTATGGTCCGCGCGGCGCCGGAGTTGCCGAGCGTGACGGCGTCATGGAGCGGATCGATATCATCGAGGGTACCCTTGGCAAGGCTTATGGCGTTTTAGGTGGCTATGTCGCCTCGCGTCGTGGCGTCATTGATGTGATCCGTTCTTATGCACCAGGGTTTATTTTTACCACCGCTCTGCCGCCCGCCCTGTTGGCGGCGGCGCGCGCCAGTGTCGAACATCTGAAAACATCGCAAAACGAACGTCTGCGCCATCAAGAACGCGTGCAGCGTTTGAAGTCGATGTTGCGCGCCGCTGGCTTGCCGGCCGTGCAATCCACCAGCCACATCGTGCCTGTCATTGTAGGTGATGCTAAGCTGTGCAAGGCCGCGACCGATATGCTGTTGGCCGAACACGCCATCTATGTGCAACCGATCAATTACCCGACCGTGCCGCGCGGCGGCGAGCGTCTGCGGCTGACGGCGACGCCGTTACACAGCGATGATGACCTGGAGGCTTTGGTCGGCGCCTTGGTCAGTGTCTGGTCAAAACTCGGGCTTCGCCTGCGGCACGAGGGCCGGGTCGCCTGATTGTTTGAGTTGACGCAACAAAGCGATATCCGCCTGTGTCGCCGGATCGTTGAGACGCTTGGTGCCGCCGCATAAACCGCCCACGCCATAGGTGCCGGTTTTAAAATCATACAGCGACCAATGCTCGTATTTCGCGGCC
>JAIXUW010000127.1 GCA_027483355.1 Alphaproteobacteria bacterium | reverse complement strand
GCTTTTTTCTGAACGGCTTTCTTTTTAGGGGCAGCTTTTTTACGTGTGGCCATGGCGTCCTCCGGTTGGATGATCTTGCAAAGGGGCCAATGCACGAGCGGGCGAAAAGTTCCATCCTGCTGATAAGCCATAAGAAAAATCGGCCCCGGTGAAGGGGCCGATTTTTAATCCAAGCACGGCGGCTTTAACCGATGCGGAAGATGCCACCCATCAGGCTTCTGAGACGGCTGACGCCATTGCCCACAACGTCGCCGTTGAGGAAGCTGCGGGTGGGCACAGCCACCGAATTGTCGCTGAGTGTGGTGGTCACACGCACATCCGCATTTTCGGCGCTGACGAAGGCGATTTTGTCACCCGGGGCCATTTCTTCGACATTGATGTCGCAGCTGGTGGCGCCGGTAGCGGCCACCTGGCAGACAGCGGCCACGCCATCAAAGGCATCAGATACCGGCGGCAGCGCGCGGATATCGGTAACCAGCGGCGTCATTTGCGTTTCGAGCGGCGCTCCTGCCACGGGGGGTTCCAGCACTTCAAGGGGGGCCTCGACCGCCAGGGGCGGGATCACCGTGGCGAGTTCTTCGATCTGCAGCGGGGCCACCGTCTCGAGTATTTCGACCGGGGCGCTCGTGACGACCGGCACCTCGACCGCGGCTACGGCTGCGGGCATTTCAACGCCCAGCAGCTCGGCCGCGACGGGTAGATCCAGTAGGAAGTCCGCCGCCTGGGTATTGCCCTGTTCAACCGACGCAAGAGCCAAGGCCTGAGCCATCGCCACGCGATCACCGGCGGCGATGCTGTTGTCGCGCAGAATGCTATGGGCGGCATCTTTGAGCGCCTGACCACTGGCATCAGCGTCAAGCCCTGCTGCCAAAAGACCGGCTGTAAAGGGATTACTTGCCACCGCTTCGCTGGAAACAACCGCTGCCGCAACGGCGGGAGCTGTCTCGACGGCCACAGGCGTCTCGGGTATTGCCGGGGCAGCGACAGGCGCCACCGGGGGCGTTTCGGTGACGGTAACATCGACGTTATCAACCACAACAGGTGGCGGTGGTGGCGTGACATCGGCTACAACAGTGCCCAAGCCCACCAATGCACCCGCGCGCTCCAATCCACTCTGAACCACATCCAACTGCATCAGCCCACCAATCAGGGCACCACCAGCGGCACCCAAAGCCAGACCCATGACAGCGCGTTTGACACGGCTATCCAGTTTCGACCAGACAGCAACGTTAAGGGCGCCGATGACACCATTGGTCTTGCTGCCGCTGGCGGCCAGATATTCTTTGTACGAAAGGGTGGCCCCCGCCTGTTTGCTTTCCTGATAGGCTTTGAAGGTATCGCTGGTCCAATCGGTCACCACATCGGTGAACTTCACCGCAGGGTCAGCAGCCTTGCGGACCTTATATTCTTTCCAGCTGTCCCAGCTGTAGGTGACAAGACCGGTACCCACGGCACCGGCAGCAAAAGCAATCGCCGCCGCACCCGCCGCGGAGGCACCGAGGCCAAAGGCCATACCGCTGGCGGTCATTTTCAGAGCGGTAATGATCGAGCCGCGGACGGCCATGGTCTTGACCGCGTTGCCAAACTGTCCGGCCAGCTTTTTGCCATCAAATGTGCGGAAGTCGGGCTTTTTAAAGGTGGGCAGGGTAAATTGAGGCATCTCCAATTTGGGAAGCTCAAAACGGCGCGGCTGGCGATCCCATGCCGGCTTGCGTAGGGGGAGGGTTTGTGGCGTATCCGCCGCAGGGGTTTCGGTGTCAGGGGTCGCCGGTTCGACACCAAAAGCTGGCGTTTCGGCTTGATCTTGGGGGGTATCTGGCTGGCCGGAAGTAAGGGACGGATTCATGTACACACCTGTTTTTTATAGATAAAACACGTCAATGCCCGACTCAGCTGGCCGCGTGTCTCTTATTATGCTGTTTAGAGGCTACCTTAAATATGGCAATTAAACAAGTCTAAAAATATGTAAAAATAAGAATCTTGATATGTTAAAATTTGATTGACATATTACACCGAATCCGATTATTGTACTTCTTAGCCGATCTCTTCCTTCCGATTAACCGGACCTAACTCAAGGGGACATCTTACTTAGGAAACCGGGATTGGACGACGAACAAACAAACCGAACCAACATTTTAATAAGGGTGTACAACAATGAAAAAGATCTTCGCCATTCTCGCCGCTACCACTGCAATGACCGCTGGCGGCGCCGCCTTCGCGCAAACGCCTCCGGGTCCTGGTCCTGGCGGTCCCGGCGGTAACTGTAACCCTGCCACCGAAACCTGCACCACGCCTCCGGGCCCAACTGTTACCGGCGGTAACAATACGAATACGCTGACACAGACCACGACAACCACGGCCACAGCGACTTCTGGCTCGACCTCAACGGCTAACGGCGGCGCTGGCGGTAATGGTTACGGTTACGGCGGCGAAGGCGGCCAAGGCGGTATCGGCAACGGCGGCGCTGCTTCTGCCAATAACGAAGGCATCAATATTTCCAACATCAGCGCCAATGCCCCCGGCCTGACCAGTGCCATTTCGCAAGACGGCTGCACCATTCTGCACAGCCGCAGTCTAGCTGTCGGCGTCAGCGGTTTCGGCGCCAGTGGTGGCTGGACTAAATCAGAACGCGATGCCCAGTGTGTTGAAACCAATATCGCCCGCGAAATGCTGCGCAGCGACAATGACCAGCTGGTCACCATGGGTGTTGCAGCGACAATGACACTCTACCCCGAAAGCTTTGGCCAATCGGTGCCCGCTGCCGCTAACGCGGCTGGTGCCGCCGAAGCACGCTGCGGTGCTGGTGCCAGCAACAATCTGTTCAATACTTTCAACACCGCAAACTTCTGCCTGCAGCCACGTGATCGTGCCACGGGCCCCACCGTGACTGTTGAAGTGAACAACGAAGTCAGCACTCCTGCTCCGCAAGCGGCTCCTGTGCTGGCGACCCCTTACGCCGCAGCGCCCGCTGCCCCAGTCACAAGCGCACCCCCTACTCGTAGTACACGTCGCGCGACGGCTGACACCGCGGCGCCCCCAGCCAGAAATACACCACGCACACGTGGTACAGGCCGTACCGGCGGTACCGGCACGAGCGTCACGACGGAAGCTCCTGCCGTCATCAACGGTCAACGCTGCACGATCCGCACGACTGTTACCTGCCCAGCACCGAGCCGTTAATTGGCTGAGGCTGCAGCAATACAAACACCCCGCCCCGGCCGTCAAAAGCCGGGGCGAATGTTTACAAAGCCTTGAAAGAAAACAAAAACATCCTAATGTCATTGACATAATAAAAGAATCGCGGTAAAGTTTATCTATCGTATTTTCAGCGCCACATGCGCCTTCTGGGGAAAACCATGCCACACAATCCGATCAAACAACTGAGCCTCAGCTTTCTGGCCGCTAGCACCATTTTGGGGGCACCTGGACTAGCCGCCGCACAAGAGCAGGCCCCAGCAGATACAGCAGCCAATATGGCGCCGGTTACACCGATCAATATCAATGATGCCTGCCGCACCACCAACAGCGCCCGG
>JAIXUW010000165.1 GCA_027483355.1 Alphaproteobacteria bacterium | reverse complement strand
GCGGCCCCACTCTCAGCCGCCGCCCGCAGCAATTCCTCAGCGGCACTGTCCTTGAATAGACCCTGCAGGGCCACGCGCACTTCTTGCCGCCCCGCCCCCGGCATATAAACGGGTGCCACCGCGCCCAGGGGAGTCGCCTCCGCCGCACTGGTTGCCACCTCAAAGGCGGTGGTCCGCGCCGCGCCCAGCGTCGCAAAAACTTGCGGCGTGCCGCCGTTGCCAATCTTCAACAATAAATCTTTGCCAGCATAGCCCGTCATGATGTCACCCCTACCGTTTCACTGATGATGCGCATCACCACCCGCGCCTGATAGGTGACGCCGTCCGCTTCCAACCGGGTTGCCGTTTCTTGCACGCGGCACAACACCACGCGATGCCCCGCCAAGGTTAAATCTGCAACAATAACAGCGGCCGCCTGTCCGGCCAGCGACCGCGCCTCAGCACCGCCGGGTTTTTGGCTATAAACGTCAAGCGTTACGTCACTTTCGGCGCCATCATGTCCTTGGGTGCCGACGGGACGCCCGCGCGTCTCGGCAATCAGAATGTAGGGCATGGCTAACCCGGGCATCGCAAAGGCGGTAATGCTACCCGCCCCCGCTGGCAACTGCGCTGTCAGGGCCGAATCAGCAGTCAGCGCCGCATAAACCCCCGCCTGCACCGCCGCTTCAATCGCAAGGCTGCTCATCTGAAACACTCCCATGGTTGGCAATAGGCGCAAAACGCCCTAAAATAAAAAGATGCATCGCCACATAAAGGGGCACACCGATGAAAAAACTGCTTTTGGCCATCACCGTGCTGCTGGCACTGACTACCCAGGCGGCCCTGGCCGATTTCGCCACCGGCAAAACCGCCTATGACCGCAAAGATTGGCCCCGCGCCATCATGCTGCTGCGTCCCCTGGCCGAACAGGGTGACCCGGCCGCACAAGTGCTGCTCGGCAATATGTATGTGCATGGCTACGGCGTGAAGCGCGACCCGGCCGAGGCTTACGGCCTTTACCGCCGCGCCGCCATTGGCGGCAACGCCGAGGCTATGGTCGTCACCGGCGCCATGCTGCAAGAAGGCATCGGCATCACCGCCGATGTGCATCAGGCTTTAGGCTGGTACCGCCGCGCCGCCGAAAGCGGCCATCCGGCGGGCGCCATGTTCTATGGGCTTTATCTCATTCGGGGCAGCAATAGCCGCGACGGCAATAACATCCTGCCCAATCACGCCGATGCCTATAAATGGCTGCGCCTCTCGGCCAAGGCCAGCAAAGACGAAAAATCACGCGAAGCTGCCACCACCATTGCCGACGAGCTGGCCAAATCACTTGACCGCGATATCATCGCCAAAGCAGATGCTGAGGTGGCGGACTTCAAACCCCTCAGCGGCGACGCCCTGGGGCCGATTCCGGCACCCACCACGACCCCTTAAATCAGGGCAGCGCTGCGGCAAAGACCCGCTGATGCAATAAATAAATCTCGTAACGGCCTTCGTCCCGGTACAGCACCACTTTGCTGACAAACCACTTGATGACGATGACGGCCAGATAAAGAGCTGCCGCCACGGGGCTTTTAACCCCCAACAATAAAACCACAAAGAACAAGACCGGCACCGCATAACGTGTGAAATCCGCGCGGCTATGAATCATCAGCGCCCGACGGTAAGCCTCGCCTGTGCTAACCCCTGCGGGCAGGGCGACCGCCCGCCAATCGCGCTTGCCCTCGGCCAGCGCTGCCAGATCCTGCTCAAAACGGCGATGATCCCAGATATGAAACAGCGCGATCAGCCACAGCATAATCGTAAACACAATAAAGATCATAGGTGCAGGGCTATCCTTGACGGGTGGCGGTCACCTCAAGATATTGCTTTCGTCCATCGCGATCAAGCACGGCGATGATATCGTAATGCCCCGCCCCATCACTCAGGCGCATATCAGCGTTGATATCCTCGCGATAGCGTAGCAACAGACGATAGGTGGTAGTGCCCTGCAGCTGCCCCGCCCGCAGCGCTTCAGTGCCGCCCACGGCGCGAATCGCCGCATAAACGACAGGGTGCGCTGCCACATCAGCCCAGGTCTCGGTAAAGCCGCCCGCTCCATCTGGTACACGGCTGCGGCTTTGCAGGCTGAGACGATGGCGTAAATCTCCGATCATAGCAACGTCACCTCGCGATAAGGTGCCAATAGGGCGGCCGCCCCACTGCGGGTCACTGCCTGTTCGGACACATCGCCGCGATAGGTGTATAAATGGGCGACCACCTGCTTGATGGCTTGTTTGAAGACGGGTGGCACCGCCGCCGCATTGCCATACCCCGCCGAAAAACGAATTTCGATGCCGTTTAAAGGACGCAGGGGTGCGGGCGGCGTATCCCGAAAAGCAATCCGTCCGCCCAGCACATCGACATGATAGGTATCCGTGGCAATCTCGACCGCCGCGCCGACAGCCGGGTGCAGATACAGACCCTCGACCGCCGCCACGGGCGCGAGCGGCAATTTCAGCGGCGGCATCACTTCTACCGCCACCCCTTGCTGCACACCATCCCACCAGGCAGCACGCGATGCCACCGGCCAGCGGTCCAAGAATAAACTGATCTCGCGGGTGACAAAACATTTGCCCGCATGGGTTTCGCAGACCAGTCGCGCTGCTGCAATCAGCGCTGCCAAGGCTCCGTCTTCACTGCTGCCGCTGATGCGCAAATGTGCTTTGATTTCATCGACGCTGACCGGCTCGTCGGCAGGCGCCGCCGTTTCCTGCAGGCGATAATCGCCGGGGTGGAGAATATATTGCGTCTCGGTCATGGCGTGCTTTCG
>JAIXUW010000304.1 GCA_027483355.1 Alphaproteobacteria bacterium | reverse complement strand
GCGGCGGTGGCGCAGCGGCATTTGAGGGCGAAGCCAGGGCGCCTAGGGCTGGAAAGAGGGCTCGTGGCGCGGTAGGTGGAGGCAGCTCCAGAAAACGAAAGGCAGGTGTGGAGGGAGATGGAGATGGCGAGGATGGCGAAGGTGCCGGCGCTGGCGCGGACGAGGATCAGGGCGAGGGCGCGGGCGAGGGCGCATTCAGCGGCTCCGCAAAAGAGGTCGCAGCCGCGGAGGCTGCGGGGGCCGCAGGGGCCGCAATGGCGGCGGGAGATGATGGCATGTTGCACTCGCGGTTTGATATCACAGCGGTTCCCGTAGCGCTTCAGTTGCTAGCCTCCAAACTACAGCGGCTACAGAATCCTCAGAATCTAAAAGAGTATCATGCCGCGGTGCGCTTCATGAGCCAAGCATTACAGCCCCTACAGGACTATGGAGTAATAGCGGCGGGCGGTGGATACTCAAAAGAGATTATAACGGGCACAAGCGAAGAAGAGGGTGAGCACGCCTGGGGGCAGCATCCACTGGTGGTGATGTTTCTGTATGCGCGCGAGCTGCTGTTCATACTAGAGTCCACGCACGAGGAGGACCTCGACCCCATTGTTCCTGCGCTGGCAGACTTCTTTACAGATATGTTTAACAGCTACGAATCTCTTGTGAAGCGGTATCCACCCTCAAAGCAGGTGCTCTTTTCGCGCGTGTATTTTGGCCTCGTGCGTGCGATTCTGCTTGCCTGGGGACCGAATGCGATGGAGGAGTCCTCCGCGGGTGCAGACGTAATGGACATCCTCCGCGCACGAAGAATCTCCCCTGTGAAGCTCGCTATCTTTACCAGCACGGTGAATGCAGATTATTTCGGCATTGACTCCATCGATGAGTTGGCTAATGAGCCACTCGATACGGTCGTTGCGGGCACGATTTTGAATGCTTGGAAAGGGGCATCGGGTTCGAAACTGAGAACGAAGTCGCGCGTGGCGCGCTCGGCCTCCCGCTCGGCCTCCCGCTCGGCCAGAAGCCGCAGCGCCTCGCGGAAGCGGTCTTCGGGCTTGAAGCGACAGATTGGCTCAATGCAGACGCTTTACACGGCATTTGCGAATATGCTAGAGGAGGCAGAGGTAGGAGAGGAGACACCTGTGCGAACTGGCCGCTATACCACGCAGCGGACACGGGCCGCCGCGAAATCACGCATAACGACACAACGGATGCTCAAAACACAATGGGCACCAAGGCCTTCACGAGACATGAAAACAGGTACAAGCTCCAGTCGGCGCAGTCGCAGCGGCTCACGCGGGAAGTCCCAGGGCCGCGCGCGCAGCGTATCACCTAAGCCAATTCCGGGAATGGCGTAGCCGCGCGACCACCCCTGCGGCCTAAACTCTCCCATACGCATCCCTCTAGAGAGAAGAATGCGTATTGGAGTTGTGGCCGTGGTGGAGCACTCCATGTTCAGCACTGGATACACCAATACTGGCCTAGCCATTGCAGAGTTGATGCGCGAGGCTGGACACGAGGTTGTCTTCCTGAACACGGCTGGAAATGGAAAGGGCTGGTGGGACGATTGTGCGGACTTGAAGAACTACTGGAGCATAGTGAAGGTGGACGATGCGCGCGACTTCGACCTGATTATTGAGATTGAGTCTCTCACACTAAGCGCAGAGCAGAGGACTCGCGCGGGCGGCCGCTCCGTTCTTGTCCTTCGGCACCCCGCAATTCTCTCTGAGCTAGAGTCAGTGCTCTTTGCATCGAGCAAGGCAGGGCAGAGGGATATCACCGGCCTTCAGGAAATCTGGCTGTATGACGTTGCAGCCGATGCGGAGATAGGCGCGACACAGGTGTTAGAGCTTCTATATGGTGTCCCTGTGCGCGTAATGCCGTATCTCTGGACGCCCTCTATTGCGGCAACCTACGCAAAAGAGAACGGTATCCAGCCGTGGATTGCGCACACGGTTGCGGAGGTGCGCAAGGAGCCGAACAACCCGATTCCGTGGCAGGTCCACATTTCAGAGACAAACTCGACGAATGCGAGTGCAACGGTGCTCCCGCTGGTCATTCTCCGCGAAGTGAAGCGGCGCGGACAGGTGAACCTTGGCCGCTTTGTTGCGCACAATACGGATATGATTCTGCGCAGCAAGTTTTTCCGTGAGAACACCTTAAAGCATTGCACGGATGAGGCGGTGGGGCTAAGTGGAGAGTTCGTGGGGCGGCAGCGTTGAGTCGATTGGGCGCGCCAGCCGATGTCGTGTATTCTGTCCCATATCCGCTTCAATGGTGTGCGGCCTGTGCTACTGGATGCAGTCTGGGCAGGCGTGCCGGTCATCCACAATTCGCCGGTGCTGCGTGATCTGGGGCACGGTCTTGAGCAGATGTATTATGGTGGAAACAGGGTGGGTGAGGCCTGTGACGCCTTCCAGCGAATGGAACAGATGCTTCTGAGCATGAAGGGGCCGTTCACGCCTGCGGATCATCAGGAGCTACGGAAGCTGTTGGTCGAGCGCTACTCACCACTGGCGCCGAAGGTACAGACGGCGTGGAAGAAGGCTCTACAGGAGGTGTGCGCAGGGGTGGTTACGCGGCCGACGGTCGCGGCGGTCGCCGTGGCCCCTACCACCACGCCGATTGCTACGACCGAGCGTATCTTCCGCGTTGGATTCTGCGACATGTGGGCCGATTTCAATCCCGAGCACAACTTCTTCACACTCCTGTTGAGCGCAATGGGAGCCAAGATGACGCCGCCTATCAAGGTGGTGGGCGCGCCTGCGGTGGCAGGTGATTCTGTCACTATCTTTGGGCCTTTCGGTGAGACCTGGAAGTCCCTGCCGCCCGAGCAGCCAAAGGTGCACTTTACAGGGGAGAACACGCCGGCGGTACAGGGGCCTGGTGTGAAGCTGAATCTCGGCTTCCTACATGAGGATATGACGGATGAGTCCTATCTGCGCTTCCCCCTGTGGATTCTGGAAATTGACTGGTTCGGAGCAGACTTGGAGCGGATTCGCAATCCGCTCCCCATTCCTCTTGAGCGCTGTACGAAGGTGTTCGTGGATGAGCTAGCGCGTCACAAGCAGAAGTTCTGTGCGTTCGTAGTAAGCAATCCGACAAACCCTGTGCGGAATTCGGCGTTCCAGTGGCTGTCTCAATACAAGCACGTAGATTCCGCGGGAGCGCTCTTTAATAATGTGGGACCGGTGTTGGCTGCGGGGCCTGGTGGGGGCGGCGGTGAGCTGAAGAAGGTGGAGTTCTATAAGGACTACAAGTTCGCACTGACATATGAGAACACTGCTGCCTCCGGATACAGCACGGAGAAGTATCTTCATGCGAAGGCGGCCGGCTGTATTCCGATTTATTGGGGCAATCCGAAGGCGGAGCGGGACTTCAATCTGGCAGGTGCCATTGATGCGCGCGGCTTCCGGACTCCAGAGGAGTTGATTGAGGCTGTGCGGAAGGTCGATGAGGACGATAGCGAGTGGCTGCGGAAGTTCAGTGTGCCGGCGCTGGACCCATATGTGGTGGAGTGGGCGCGGCGCACGATGGCAGAGTGTGCGCGACGGATATTCCGAATGGGTGGGCTAGATACGAATTCTTGCCCGGTTACTGCTCCGGAGGGAGTTGCGCCCGCCCCTGCCCCTGCGCCCGCCCCTGCCCCTGCGCCCGCCCCTGCCCCTGC
>JAIXUW010000324.1 GCA_027483355.1 Alphaproteobacteria bacterium | reverse complement strand
CGCTCGGTGCGCGATCTGGTGTGGAGCTATTACGAGCCCTTCGTTGATAAAACCGGCATGATCACCGGCTATCAGGTGGCGAACCTGGATGATATGGGCTGCGACTGGCGGGCAAGCCCCCGCAATGTGTGGAAAGCGCAGACGTATCTGATCAAGCTCCGGCACAAAAAACTGAAATCATCCAAGGCGCGCTATAAAAAGCTGCATAGCACCTATCTGGCGCGTGGACCCATGCCGCGGCAAAAAAATTGGTGGTAAATCATTCTGCCTGGGCCACCGCATCGACGGCGATTTCGACGGTGTCGCCTTGGCGACCGACGGTGCCGTGGACGGTGAGGCGCTTGCCATCGACGGTGATGTTATAAAGCGCCTCGGGCGAGACTTTGGCCTGCAGGCGGCCGGTGTCATCCTGAAAGACATAGGTCTCATCGCCGGTTTTGTTGACGAGATAGCCAGTGAGCACCACCGGGTGGTTCACCACAGGGAGAGTCAGCGTCTCCGCGACGCTCGTATGCGGCGCACGGCCGGGTTGATAGTCTTGCGCGGGGGCTGGCGCGGCGGCCAATAAAATACAGAGCGTCAGGACAAAACGAAGGGCGGTCATGGGGTGGGTCTTTCGCGGGATATACAGGCGGGGCTGAACGACAAACCCGCAGGTGTCGCGAAAAGTTCCGGTCATGAAAAAGATCAGGCGCGGCGGCGCTGCGTCGCCCCCGCCAGCTGGGTGATCGCCAAAAGGGCGCGCGATAAAATAAGGGCGGGATCAGCGCCGGTTTGTTTGCATTTGAATTCGGCCGACAACACAATCGCCAAGGCTTGATCCAGACGGGCGACCGTCCAGTTCTGCAGCTGACTGGCGAAGGCGTCTTTGACCTTCCAAAACAGGGGTGGTTTCAGTTTTGCCATCGCGGCATCGGCGCTGTCGCCGCCCTCGACCCGCAGGCGCGCCACGTGCAGGCGCAACAGATAGTTTTGCAAGGCGCGGGTGACGACGACAAAGCTGGTGCCGTCGCCCAGCAGCGTGGTCAGCACGCGTTCTGCCTCGGCAAAGCGCCCACTGGCGGCGAACTGCGAGAGCTGATCCATCGAGAGTTCAGCCGAGTCGCCGACACAGGCGACGACGTCTTCGAGGCTGACCGCGCGGTTTTCGGGGCCCATATAGGTGATGAGTTTGTCGATCTCGCCGCGCACCACGGCGCGGTCGCCCACCACATGGGCCGCCATATGGGCAAGCGCTTCACGGTCGATGGTGTAATTCTCGGCGCGGAGACCTTGTTCGATCACGCGGGCGACGTCGCGTTCTTCTTCGGCGTAGCAGGGCAGCGCTGCTGCCAGCGGCGACGCCTCGCAGTCTTTGCGCAGTTTCGAGGAGGCGGGTAGATTGCCGGCCTCGATCACGATGAAATTATCGGCAGGCGTGATGCTGGCAAGCAGCGCTGCCACTGCGGCATCAAGACCTTTCAGGGCGTCGCCCTCGGCGGCGGTGGCGACCACGCGCACCACGCGGCGCCCGCCCAGCATCGACATCGATTGCGCCTCGTCGGTGAGGAGTGAGGGCGTGGCACGTAAGGATTCTGGTGTGATTTCCGCCACCAGAAAAGGGTCTTTGAGATCGGCCACCACGGTTTTGGCAAGCAGTGCCGCCCGTTCACGCACCAGCCCCTCGTCGGGGCCATAGACCAGCACCACCGGAATTTGCGCATCCGGCTTTTTCAAAAAAAGCTCGATCTGTTTGTAGGCGAGCTTCAAGACTTCTCTCGGCTGAAAAACAAGGTGAGTTCGGTCACGGCGCGATCGGCCATTTCATCGAGCAGGCGATTGAGCAAATCTTCCTCGGAAACGATTGTCCCGTATAAATTATCCAGGCGGTTATAGCCCCCGCGCGCGCGCAACGGGCGGGTGAGGACGACCGTGCCGGTCTGGCTATCGATCAGGTCCATCTGGGCGGTGACGGTGATGTCGCCGCGCGTGTTGCTGGCGTCTTTACGCAGACCAAAGCCGGTATCAATTTGTTGCAGGCGGTGGACCCGCAAAAAATAGCGCTGCGGGCCTTGGGGTGCGCCCGTCTGATCCAAAAGGGCGTTGCGCAGATATTGGCCGTTGCGGTCAGCGATCAGGCCGATTTCAACGTCGCGCAGGCGGTCCTGCATGGCGAGCTGCGTGCCCGTATCAGGTGTCGCATAAACGGGCGTAAAGCCGCAGGCGGCAAGATTGAGGCACAGCAACAGGGCGATAAGGGCCACACCCCCCCGCTGCCAAGGAAATACCCGCATCCTAACCCTCTCCGAGAGGGAGAAGGAATGTTTGTTAGACCACCACATTGACGATCCTGTTCGGCACAACGATGACTTTTTTGGGTGTGCTGCCATCGAGGGCTTTTTGCACGGCGGGGTCGGCGAGTGCCGCTACTTCGGCCTCTTTGGGCGACAGATCGCGGCCCATGGTGATGGTGGCGCGCAGCTTGCCGTTGACCTGTATCGCCATGGTGACGGTATCGACCGTGAGCAAGGCCGGGTCGGCTTTCGGCCAGGCCTGATCGGCCACCAGGGTTTTATGCCCAAGGCTCTGCCACAACTCTTCGGCTAAATGCGGGATGAGCGGGTTCATCAGGATGACGACGATTTCGTTGGCTTCACGCAAGACAGCCGTGTCACCGAGTGCCGCTTTGTAGTCTTCGAGCATATTGGTGAGCTCGCGCAAGCGTGCCACCGCCTTGTTGAAATGGAAATGTTCCAGATCGGCCGTCATGTCGTGAATGGTGCGGTGCAGTTTCCGGCGGATCTCGATGGCGTCGACCGGCGTATGAATGGCGCGTTCGGGCAGCGGCTGCACGATCAAACGCCACAGGCGGTTCAAGTATTTCCAGGCGCCGTCAATGCCGCTTTCGGTCCATTCCAGATCGCGGTCGGGCGGGGAGTCGGACAGTACAAACAAACGCGCCGCATCCGCCCCGTAATTGTCGAGGATATCGACGGGATCAACCGTGTTCTTTTTCGATTTCGACATTTTCTCGACCCGGCCACCGGTAACCGGTGCGCCGGTTTTAGCGTGGATAAGGGCGCCGTTATGGCCGCGCGTGACGTCGGTGGGATAAAGCCATTTACCCTGATCGTCCTTAAAGGTTTCGTGCGTGATCATGCCCTGGGTGAAGAGCGCCTTGAACGGCTCGGCGATATCAAGATAGCCGCAGGCCTTCAGGGCGCGCGTAAAGAACCGCGCATAGAGCAAATGCATGACCGCGTGTTCGACGCCGCCGATGTATTGATCAACCGGGCCCCAGTAATTGGCCCGGGCGGCATCGAAGCCCTTGGTGGCGTTGTGCGGATCACAGAAGCGGAATTGATACCAGGAACTTTCAAAGAAAGTGTCGAAGGTATCCGTTTCGCGCTCGGCCTTGGCCCCGCACGTTGGGCAATCGACATGTTTCCAGGTGGGATGATTGGCGATGGGGTTGCCCGGCTTGGAGAAGTCAACGTCTTTGGGCAGTGTCACCGGCAATTGATCATCGGGCACGGGGACAATGCCGCAGCTGGGGCAATGAATAACCGGGACGGGGGCGCCCCAATAGCGCTGGCGGCTGATGCCCCAGTCGCGCAGGCGATATTGCGTGGTGCCGTGGCCCTGCTTGAGGCTTTCGATTTTTTCAATAGCGGCTTTTTTTGCGGCGTCCACACTGAGGCCGTCGAGAAAGCCGGAATTGCGCAAGACGCCGGGGCCGGTATAAGCCTCGGTGCCGACGTTGAAGGTAGCAGCGTCTTCGCCGTCGGGGATGACGACGGGCTTGACGGATAAATTGTATTTCCGCGCAAAGTCCAGATCGCGCTGGTCATGCGCCGGGCAGCCGAAAATGGCGCCGGTGCCGTAATCAATCAACACGAAATTGGCCACCCAGACGGGCAGGGTTTCACCGTCGATAAAGGGGTGTTTGACGCGGAGACCCGTGTCGACGCCCTTTTTCTCGGCGGCTTCGATGACCGCCTCGGACGTGCCCTGGGTGCGGCAATCGGCGACAAAGGCGGCGACCGCCGGGTTATTTTCGGCGATGACGGCCGTCAACGCGTGATCGGGCGACAGCGCCACAAAGGACGCGCCGAACAGTGTATCGGGGCGGGTGGTGAAGATTTCGATGCCGCTATTGCCACCCGGCAGGGTGTTTTCAGCTAATTTGAATTCCAGTCGGGCACCCTGTGATTTACCAATCCAGTTGTCCTGCATGATGCGGACTTTTTCGGGCCAGCCCTGCAAATCCTTATCGATGCCCTGCAAGAGGTCTTCGGCGAAAGCGGTGATTTTCAAAAACCACTGGCGCAGTTTGCGGCGCTCGACCAGCGCGCCCGAGCGCCAGCCGCGGCCATCAACGACCTGTTCGTTGGCCAGCACGCAATTGTCGACGGGATCCCAGTTGACGAAGGATTCTTTTTGATAGGCGAAACCGGCTTTGAGAAAGTCGAGGAAGAATTTTTGTTCATGTCGGTAATATTCAGGGCCGCAGGTGGCAATCTCGCGGGACCAGTCGAAGGCGAAACCAAGTCGCTCCATCTGGTCTTTCATGATGGCGATGTTTTGATAGGTCCAGGCGGCGGGGTCTTGGTTGTTTTCGATGGCGGCGTTTTCCGCCGGTAAGCCAAAGGCATCCCAACCCATGGGGTTCAGTACATTATAACCCTGCGCGCGCTTGAACCGCGCGATGACGTCGGACAGCGAATAATTGCGCACATGGCCCATGTGCAAACGGCCCGACGGATAGGGGAACATGGCGAGCGTGTAGAACTTGGGACGCTGCGCGTCTTCTTGCACTTCGAAGCATTTCTGGTCGCGCCAGACGTTTTGCCATTTGGCTTCGGCGGTTTTCGGGTTGTAGCGGTCTTGCATGGAGTAAAGTCCTTTAGATGGCTGGTGCCTCTGTTCGTCGGCGCTTGGCGCCGCCGCACAACCGGCGAGAGGCGCCATGCTCACCGCGAAACAAAGATGAGCCGGCCCCTATGCGTTTTGCGGTGAGCATGGCGCCTGCCGCGGTTGTGCCGGAGGCACAGAGCGGCCAGCCCATTTATTAATTATTCTCGCCCATTTGCGCCACGCGGAGTTCGCGGGCACGGGTCAAGATGGTGTTTTCGATGCTGATGCCCATTTCGGGGCCGACTTTGGCGTCGCGCCATTGCCCGGCCTGTTTGGTTTGCTTGAAAGCGGCCACGCGCACGCCGTCGGCGCGTAGTTGCTTATCCAAAATGGTGATGTTCAGCTTGAAACGCTCGCCGGGGACATCGGGGTTTTCATACCAGTCGGTCAGGATAACGCCGCCGAAAGGGTCGGCTGAGGCCAGCGGCATAAATGAAATGGTGTCGAGCGATGCGCGCCACAGAAAGCTGTTGACGCCGATACCGCTGTTGTCGTCTTGCTCTTTGCCGCGGAACAGGCGATCGCCCAGCGTGGTGCCTTCGCCCCAGATGGTGTCGCGCTTTTGGTCTGAATACAAAATTTTATCGGTGCCATCCGGGCGGTCGGGATAGCTGGCGCCGCTTTGTGTCTCGACACCACCGCAGGCGGCGAGGCCAAGAACAAGTGAAAGTGCCAAGAGGCGGGACAGGGGCGTGCGGGGCAGAGACATGGTCGGGACCTATAAAAGTGATCGCTGGCGGTTATTTGCTCCTCTTATATAACATTCGCTGCATTTAATACAGATGCAAGGTGTTGTCGTGTCCCTGCGAGAGGCAGGGACCCAAATAAAGACTGGACCCCTGCTTTCGCAGGTGAACAAAAGAGCCGGGTTTGTGGGCTACATTTTGCAACGTTATCGCCTATACAACCGATATCGGGCCCCGATACACCCTTATGAAAACCAATATTTTTATGTCCAAAAATTAAGCCTAACCAATTGATAAAAATGATCAAAATTAACCCCTTTCCCTAACCTTTGTAAAACGCTTGTTGCAGCAATGTCACACAGCCCCCGGGATGTGGGTAAAACCCGCTTGGCGTGATTGACCGGGGGGGGCGGGGGCGGTTATTCCTGTTCCTGTACCGGCGGTATTCGCATCTGTTCGCAGATGTGCAACGAAACCGCTGCATCAAAACTCCCTGAAATCATTCAGGGTCCTTTGGAGGAAACACAATGAAAAAAGTACTTCTCGCAGGTACCGCTCTGCTCGGTCTCGCACTGACCAGCGCTCCTGCTGCTGCTGAGCTGAACCTGGACCTCGGTGGCCATTTCCGTGGCTACGGCGTGTTCAACGACAACGACGAAGTTAGCGCTGCTGACTCGCTGCACAGCTTTGACTTCCGCCGCGACACCGAAGTTCACTTCACCGGTGAAGCAACCTCTGACAACGGCCTGACCGTTGGTGCCCATTACGAAGCTTTCATCGGCGGCGACATCGCGACCGATGAAGCTTATGCTTACTTCGCTGGCAACTGGGGCCGCGTTAACTTCGGTTCTGAAGACGGCGCTGCATACCTCCTGCAGGTAGCTGCTCCTTCGGCTGACAGCAACGTTGACGGCCTGCGCGCCGCCATCCAGAACATCAACGCCACTGGCTTTGATGCTGCGACTGTTGCTATCCCCGCAGCTGCTGGCTACACCGGCGTATTCACCGACGAGTTCAGCTCGAACGTCGCTGGCGCTGGCTCCCTGTTGCTCGATTACGATCACGCAGACTTCCAAGACACCGAACGCCTGACCTACCTGACCCCGAAATGGTCTGGTTTCCAAGCTGGTCTGTCGTACGCGCCTGAAGCTGGCCAAAAAGCCATCGGCAACGGCCTGGCCCAAGCTGGTCAGGACGATGGTGAGAACTCGTTCAAAAACCTGTGGGAAGCTGCTGCCCGTTGGGACGGCGAATTTGAAGGCTTCGGCATCAGCGCTGGTGGTGGTTACTCGTCTTCGGAGCTCGAAGGTGATACCGCTGTGTCGACCGTTGGTGAATACAGCGACGACATCGAAACCTGGAACGCTGGCTTGAACGTTGCTTTCCGCGGCTTCTCGGTCGGTGGTGCTTACCTCGTGAGCGAAACCGAAGTTGACACCAACGGTAGCGGTGTTGCTGGTGGCGCTTCCGCTCGCGAAAGCGACACCTGGGTTGTTGGTGCGGCTTGGGACAACGGTCCCTACCATGTTGGCGTAAGCTACATCGATCAAGAGATCGACGTTGCTGCTGACACCATCGACGCTGACCGTTGGACCGCTGGTGTAGGCTACACCTACGGCCCCGGCATGTCCTTCCGTGGCGCAGTTGCCATGGGCGAAGTTGAAGAAACCATTGGTGCAGACACCTCTGAAGACTTCACCCAAGTCACTGTTGGTACCGACATCCAGTTCTAATTTCGGTTAGACTG
>JAIXUW010000178.1 GCA_027483355.1 Alphaproteobacteria bacterium | reverse complement strand
CCCTTGGCGAGAAGCCTGGATAAAGGGGCTTCCGCTATCGCTACAGCCCCTTTATCCAGACCACCACAACCACAAAATCCTAACTTATCGGCTGGACTCTAAATTGGGGGTTGACCACGTTTCGGGATCAAGCCGTTGTGCTATACGCAAGCCTTGGATGGCCAGATATGCATTGCCTCTGAAGCGAAAGCGATTTTTGCGGCTGGGGTGGCGCGCCCCACATGGGACCAGCAGGCGCTGTATGGGGCATTCAGTATGCAGTATACGCCGATTGATCGTACGGTATTCGAAGGTATCGCCCAGCTGCCGCCCTGCCATATGCTGGTATGGCAAGATGGTGTCGTTCATCTTCAAAAGTATTGGGATACCGGCTTGTCGCCCGAGAAAGACGAGACCACATCCGAGGCGGAATGGCAGGAGAGATTTTTTGCCACCCTGAAACAGGCTGTACATTTGCGCCTTGATGCTGATGTGCCCGTCTGTGCGCATCTGAGCGGCGGTATTGACTCAGCCAGCATTGCTGCTATTGCAACACAACACACGCAAACGCCCGTCGATTGCTTTACTGTACGCTTCGGTGGTCTTGATGGATATGACGAGTATATTATTGCAAAAGAAATGGCGACCCACATAGGTGCGCGCTTACATACGGTTGAAGTCACAGGTGACAGCGTTGCCGATCACCTCTCCGATGCTGTCTATTTCAGCGAAGGCTTGTCCATTAATAGTCATCTGGTCGGAAAGTATCAGCTCAACCGTGCCATTGCGAAAGCGGGCTTCAAGGTCGCGCTCAGCGGGGAGGGGGCAGATGAACTGCTGGCGGGATATCCCCATCTGCGCGAGGATATGCTGGATGCGCAAGAGAACGGCAGCGCGGCTGCGCGTCAGGCGCTCTATGCGGGGAATGCGAAACTAGCGGGTGTTTTTTTGGCGGAGGGCGCAATGCTCGATACCGGGGGTATGACAAGATGTCTTGGCTTTACCCCGTCATTTTTACGCGCCAAGGCATCGTTGGGTCTGCGCCTCCATGCCCTTATGGAGGACGACTACCTACAGGCCATGCAGGGGCGTGACCCCTATGCCGATATGGCAGCACATTATGCGCCTGACGTAGCAGGGCTTTCACGGGTCGATGCGGCCAGCCACCTGTGGATCAAATCAGCGCTGGCCAACTATATTCTGCGCACGCTGGGAGATGGCTGTGAAATGTCGCACGCGGTTGAAGGTCGCGTGCCGTTTTTGGACCATCACCTTTTTGAGTTATGCCGCCGGATGCCATTGCACCTGAAAATTCGCGATATGCGCGAAAAACATATCCTTCGTGAAGCGATGCGTCCCTATCTGACCAACACGTTATACAACCGCCAGAAACACCCCTTTATCGCGCCGCCTGCCGCCCGGATGATGACGCCTCGTCTGCGCGATTATATAGCGGACACGCTTGCGTCCTACGCCTTTGCAAAACTTCCTTTTTTCAATCGCCGCAAGGTAGCCGCTTGGCATCAGTCTTATGACACGGCAAGTGACGCTGCGGCGGTGACGCAAGAGCCGGTATTGATGACGTTACTGACAGCAACAGCCTTGCAGGACCGTTACGGGATGGCAGCGTGATGCGCTTTTTTACGGACGAATTTGATGATATTGTCGCACAGCTCCCGGATCATACAGCGATCCTGACGAATGGCAGCGACAGGCTCAGCTATGCGGCTCTTGCGCAGTGCGCCCGCATGATCGCAGCGGCGATTCCCGCGGGCGCGGCGGGGCGCTGCGTTGCCATTCATATTACTAAATCAGCCGATTATATCGCCGCTGTGCTGGGTTGTTGGTATGCAGGGGCAGCCTTTATGCCGCTTGACCCCGACCTCCCGTCTGCGCGGCGGGCCCATATGCTGGCAGACGCCGCACCTGTTGCTCTTCTTACTGTCACGGCATGCAAAGATCACGGCGGCGTTGACGTGGTCGATATCACGCAGGAGATAACGGCGGCACCGGTAACGGTTTGTGCACTCACGCCGGATACAGCTGCCTATATCATCTATACATCGGGATCGACAGGTCAACCAAAAGGGGTTGTGGTCACGCACCGGGCGCTTGTAGATGTTTTGCAGGCTCAAATAGAGTTGTTTGGTCTGAATGCCGAAAGCCGTTCGCTGTTTTACCTGTCAACCAGCTTCGACGCATCGATATCAGATTTTGGCACCGCGCTGCTTGCCGGTGCAACACTGTGCATCGAAACCATAGGAAAACTGGAAACCGCAGCGCAGCTGCCTGCGCTTATAGCTGAGCGTGGTATTACCTATGCGGACTTGCCGCCGGCTCTTTTGCAGTTGCTTGACCCCGCGAGCATACCACCTTGCCTGAAGACGATCTGCATTGGCGGCGAAGTATGTCCCCCTGCCGTTGTGCGACGCTGGGCCGCCGATAGGCGTATCGTTTGCGTGTATGGCCCGACCGAGGCGACCATCTGTACCAGTGCAAGCGTCTGTGATAAAGCCACATGGCAGCAGCCGCTCATCGGGGTGCCGCTGCCCGGTATCCGTTATCTCATTTGTGACCGTGACCTTAAGCCTTGCGATGATGGAGAATTGCTGATTGCGGGCAGGGCGCTTGCCGAGGGCTATCTTAATCAGCCTGCACTCACGGCACAAAAATTCATCATGTTGGATGGTATCAGATGGTATCGCACGGGTGATCATGTCAGGCGCGAAGACGGCGGCATTGTTTTTGTCGGGCGTATTGACCGCCAATTCAAGTGGCGTGGTCAGCTGGTCGAGCCCGAGGAGGTTGAACGGGCCTTGCGTCAGTATGCCGGGATCAGCCGCGCCGCAGTACTGCGGCAGGCTTTGGATGGGCATGAACAATTGGTGGCCCATATTGAATGCAGAGACACTCTTGATGCGGAGCAGTTGCGAGGAGCGCTTGGCATATTGCTGCCTGCCTGGATGATCCCCACAACCTTTATTGAACATAGCCGCATGCCGCTGACTGCCAGCGGGAAGATCGACATGGCAGCGCTTGGTATTTCTGCGGGCAGGATCAGAAAATTTACGGATAATTCTACCTTTGTTGCGGCGACCGATGCCCAGGTGAAGTTGTTATTATGCTGGCAAAGTGTGCTGGGGCGCGTCGATATACCGGCCGATGTTCCTTTTGCAGCCCTTGGTGGCGACTCCTTTAACGCTCTACGCCTTATTTTGCTGGCTGATGAGGCGGGTAT
>JAIXUW010000073.1 GCA_027483355.1 Alphaproteobacteria bacterium | reverse complement strand
TGGGTGACGCTCCGCGATCAGGCTCTCTTTACCATGTTATACGCGGCAGGCTTGCGTATTGACGAAGCCCTCAAGCTGAACTACAGAGACCGCCCCCAAGGCGAATTCATGCGCGTGATGGGTAAGGGCAGCAAAGAACGCATGGTGCCTGTGCTGCCGATTATTCTCACGGCTCTTGCCCCCTATCTGGCGGCCTGTCCCTTTAACCATAGGGATGAAGCGCCCTTATTTTTTGGCGAGCGCGGCAAACGGTTGAACCAAGGTATCGCGCAAAAACAATTACGCAGTCTCCGCCGCGCCTACGGCCTACCCGAAACGCTGACGCCGCACGCGCTGCGCCACAGCTTCGCCAGCCACATATTGCAAAACGGTGGTGATTTACGCTCTATTCAGGAGCTGCTGGGCCATGCGTCGCTGAAGACTACCCAACGCTATCTCGATTTCGACAACGCACAATTACTGGCGATTTATGACCGCAGCCATCCGCGCTCCAAAAGCTAAAGCTTCTCCAGCGTTTTATTGAAGCCTACCCATCGCCTCAGCATAATCCCAGCGCCGAATATCCTGATATCGGGTCACGCCAAAATCGCGTTTAATGCCAGCCCAGACGCTAGCAACCGCCACTCCTTGCGTACGGGCGCGCCCCGCCACTGCCGCACGTAGTTCATCTTGTTGCGCCGGACTAAGCGTTTGCTGTGACAGATAGACAAAAATCAGCATCGCGGCTGTGGTGATGATACCCGCTGTCGCCGCTAACCATGGGCGGCCATAGATACTGACCGTCCGCAAGACCGCCTGATCAAGCGATGCCTTCAATTCAAGCCGCACCGATTGCGGGTCGTCCAGATCCACCGCTGAAAAGCCGCTGTAATGACGCAAAAACGATAATATCAAGGCATCGGAAACGTCGTCTTCATGAGCGAAGTAGCGCGCTATCAAGGCAGCGCTACGCTGCCGCTGGCGGGGTGGCATAAAGCGCCCCTCTTCACGCAGCCATATCTCAAGACAGCGACGCGCTTGGCTTAAGGGGGCCAGCGCCACCGCCTCAACCCTCGCCACAGACGAGGCTTTATGCAGAGAACGAAACGGTCGGCGAAACATCTTATCAACCTAAAGACGCATATAATTATATTTACAACTTAAAAGTGTATGTGCTATCGTATAAGAAGTAAAGAGGAAAATATGCAGCTTTTTGGCCTCATTTTAGTGATTCTTGTCGTGGTCACAGCAGCTTTGCCAGCAACGGCCAACACACGCCCGCGCGCCGAAAACCTGACAGGTCCCATCCCCGGTGAGGTCGTCTCCATCCTCGATGGCGACACCCTGGCCGTGCGTGTCCATGTCTGGATCGGCCAGGAACTTCTAACCGATGTGCGCGTGCGCGGCATTGACACACCGGAAACCCGCAGCGCCTGCGCCGCCGAGCGGCAACTGGCAGCGGCGGCACGCGCTGAAGTGCAGAGTTTGGTTAAAGGCGGTGGCGTGGTCTTGCGCGATATCCGCTTGGAAAAATACGCAGGTCGCGTCCTGGCCACAGTGCATACGCCGAGCGGCACCTCCGTCGCAGATCATCTCATTGAACGCGGTATGGCACGCCCCTACGAGGGGAAAAAGCGCCACGGCTGGTGTGACGACAAAGGGCGCCTGCTGGCAGCCGCTGCGACTATCGCTTCAAATCAAGAATAACCGGCACGTGATCGCTGGGCTGAACAGCGCCACGTAAGTCGCGCAAAATGGCCTGACTTTTAAGGCGTTCCTTTAACGGTGGTGTCACCCACATATGATCAAGGCGGCGCCCCTTATCGGCCGTATCCCAATCAGCGGCGCGATAGCTCCACCAGGTATAAAGCTTTTTATCCGCGGGGACAAAATGGCGAATGGCATCGTACCAGGAGCCCTGTTCGGCGAGACGCGCGAATTTTTCCACTTCAATCGGCGTATGGGAGACAACTTTGAGCATTTTTTTATGATCCCAGACATCATGCTCCAACGGGGCAATGTTTAAATCCCCCACCAGCATAGCCGGTATCTTGTTTTGCTTTTGCGCCGCAAAGAAAGCAGCCAAGTCATCGACGAAATCAAGCTTGTGACGGAATTTTTCCGCCGTCAGGTCTGCCTCATATCCACCTGCCGGGATATAGACATTGTGCAACAGAAAGTCACCCGCCGGATCTTTGACGACAGCCGAGATATGACGTTTGTCATCTCGCTTGACCCGTTGGTATTGATCCGGCTTATCCAGCGGCAGACGCGATAAAATCGCCACGCCGTTATAGCCCTTCATCCCGGCGACATGCTGATGCACATAGCCCGCCTGATGAAAGGCCTCGGCCGGGAAAAATTCATCTGGCGTTTTAGTTTCCTGCAGGCACAGGACATCCGGCTTATGTTGCTTTAAGACATCCAGCACCAAAGCCAGACGCAGCCGCACGGAATTGATGTTCCAAGTGATAACCCGCATCATCCGTCTTTACGGCTTGCGGGGCGTTTTGGCAGCGGTTTGGTTGTTGGCACGGTCCAGCGCTTCGAGGGAGGCACGCGATTGCACCAAAGCATCAGCAAACAGCACATCCAACTGTGGGTCACGACCGGCCAGAATGCGGGCTTGCTCCTCCAGATGCGAAAGGATATTCCAACGGACCTGATGATGCGCATCAATACGGCTACGGCCGATCAATTGATCGTTCATCGTCGAAATACCTTCGGACAAGATGATGCGGCCAACATCGCGCTGCATCTCTTCATCGGCTTCCGCCAGCAATTCGGGGTTGTCGATACATTTGACCATATCGACGACACGGTCACTGAACAAATGACGTGCCATCCGCTCGGCCCCCGCCGTTTCCACCAGGGTGCCTTTGGCTGGGCCTAGCAGTAGCACGGTGATGCTGTCGGCGGTAAAAGGATCGCAATTATCAAAAACACGCCGGGCTGCCGCCACCGGTTGGTTGACCATGAAGGCCAGATGCCGCTCGGCCGAGAACATCGTCATATGGGCACCCAGCCAGCCGTGGCATAATTTGCACGCCAGCATCCACTGGGGGTTGGCGGGTAGACCTGTCTGGTTGTAATCGAAACTCATCGACGTCTCTCCGGATTAAAAAGGCAGGCCCATGCCAGGGGGCAGGCCCAGCTCGCGCATGATTTTTTCGGTTTCTTCGGCCATGTGTTTTTCAGCCTTGGTGCGTGCATCTTGCAGAGCCGCCAAGACCAAATCTTCGAGCATTTCAGCGTCGCCGTCTTTGATGGCCTGCGGGGCAATCGACAGTTTGGTGACGGCGAACTTGCCGTTCATTTGGCATGATACCAGCCCGCCACCCGCCTCACCGCTCAGGGTCAGGTTTTCGGCGGCGTCTTGCATCTCTTGCATACGCGACTTCATTTTTTGGGCTTTTTGCATCATCTGCATAAAGTTAGCCATTACGGAGAATCCTTACGAGTCTAGGGGTAGGTGTTTTAACGTATCAAGCCGCGCGGTCGGCTGCAAAGGCTATTTAAAGATTGAAATTCAATGGTTTAGATTTCATGTAACGGGTTATTTTCTCTGCTTGACAAAAGTTTATAATATGTTAACTTTATGACAAACAAATTCGAGGGTGATTATTATGGATTACAGCAATGACTTTGGCACCGATGATGCCTTTAACGCCGCCGCCGGCAACGGGCCGCGCACAAAAAAAAGACTATCGAGCGCCCTTTTTGCCGCCGCCAAAGCGGGCGATGAAACAACCATTCTGAAGATCGTCACCAACTCCCCCGATGCGGCCGACTGGACCAGCGCGGACGATGACGGTAAAAATGCACTCATGCTGGCGGCTGAAAAAGGCCATTTTCAATGTGTGCTGACGCTGGCACGCTATACATCAGATATCGATGCTGGCAGCAGCAAGGGCAGCACGGCTCTCATGCTCGCGGCCTTTAACGGCCATGCACAGATTGTCGACTACCTTGTCGAAGATCAAATCGCCGACGTCAACCTCGCCAATCATCAGGGCGTCACGCCCCTCATGGCGGCAGCCTGGTCGGGTAACATGAAGACCGTCACGATTTTAATCGACAATGACGCCGATATCGACGCCGTCGATGCCCAGGGTATGAGCCCTATTCTTTATGCTGCGCAAAACGGACATCTGGATGTGGTGCAAGCCCTGGTTGATGCAGGGGCTGATCTCCTCCATGTCAGCACGGATGGGATGAACCTGATCGCTGCCGCCGAGGCCAGCGAAAACCCTGAAATGATGGTCTTGGCCGAACGCTTGCAGCGTGAATACAGCCGCATGGATCAAACCAAAACCGCGAAAAGCGGAGCACCGACCAAGAAAAAAGAAAAAGCCAGCGCGAAAAAAACAGGCGACGCCGAGGCATCTCCCACCAAAGCTTCACGCAAAGCTAAAACAAAATCCAAAGAAGCCGCGCCTGCGACAGAAGCTGACAAGCCTGTCGAAGAAATGCTCGATGAGCTAAAAGCCAACGCCAAGAAAGCGATCGAGAATATCAATACGCCAAAGCCACCCCCACCACCCGAAGAGGACCGGCTGAGCAGTCTGGCTGAACGTATGAAGAAAGCAAACTTCTTCTAATCTTTGTCAGTCTTCGCGGATATCGGTCAATTTTGCGCCCGGAAACACCTGCATAATCTCTGCCACGACCGGGTGGGTCAATACCTTGGCGCGCACGGCATCGTCCGTCGCGCGGCGCGTCTCGCCGATTGTGGCGGCACCCGTTTCGCGCGACAGGCTCACCATCCAGCGTTGCCCGGTCCACTGAGCGAGCTTATCGGAGAGCTGCCCAACAATAGATGGCGGTGCCCCTTCGCGCAGGCGCAGTGACAAATGGCCAGGCGCAAAAGACACCACGTGAACGTCATTGACCAGGTTCGATTGTAGCAAAGCTTCGCGCTTTTGCCCCGCCAGCGCCACGATCTCTTCAAAATTCTGCGGCATGGCTGCGGTCGCCACCGCCGCCGTCTTCACCGGTTCTGCCTGCATAAGAGGTTGAGTATTCGTCACAGTGCGTAGCTGCGCCCGCGCGCCGCTACCCGCACCACTACCATTGGTAACCGGCGCGCCCCCACCACCGGCTGGCACAAAGCTGCCGTCTTTGAGCTGCTTCATCACATCGCCCGGTGTCGGTTGGGTGCTGACAAACAGCAGGCGAATGATCAGCATTTCCAAAGCGCGCTGCGGGCTGGGCGATTGCTGCACTTCGCTTAAACCTTTGAGCAGCATTTGCCACATCCGCGTCAATACCGGTACTGATAAGCCAGCCGCCATCGCACCACCGCGCACCCGTTCGGTTTCGGGCACGCCAGCATCGGTCGCAAGGCCGGGGCTTACTTTAAGCTTGGTGAGGAAATGCGTAAATTCAAGCAAATCCTGCAACACCATACCGGGATCGGCACCGACAGCATAAAAAGCTTCCAACTGGGTCAAGGCGACCGCCGTATCGCCACGGGCGATCGCCTCGAACAAATCAACCGTGAGGGCGCGGTCGGCCAGGCCCAGCATCGTGCGGACATCTTCGGCGGTGACCAGCGCCCCGCCACTGCGGGAAATCGCCTGATCAAGCAGGCTTAAACCGTCGCGGGCTGACCCATCGGCCGCGCGCGCGATCAGGCTCACCGCTTCCGGCTCTGCCGTCGCCTTTTCCAACCCTATGAGCGTGGTGAAATATTCAGCCAGCACATCCGCGCCGATGCGCTTGAGATCAAATCGCTGGCAACGCGACAAGACTGTGACTGGCACTTTGCGAATTTCGGTGGTGGCGAAAACAAATTTCACATGGGGCGGCGGCTCTTCCAGCGTTTTCAAAAGCGCGTTAAAGGCAGACTTCGACAGCATGTGGACTTCGTCGATGATGAAGATTTTATAACGTGCACCGGTGGGGGCGTATTGAACGCTGTCGATAATTTCACGGATATCGTCGACACCCGTGCGTGATGCCGCATCGACCTCTAGAACGTCCATGTTGCGATCTTGGGCAATTGACACGCATTGCTCACAGACACCGCACGGCGTGGTTGTCGGCCCCTCGGCGCAGTTGAGGGCGCGGGCGATGATGCGGGCGGTGGTGGTTTTGCCCACACCGCGTACCCCCGTCAGCATAAAAGCGTGGGCAATGCGCCCGGTTTCGATGGCATTGCTGAGGGTTCTGACCAGCGCGTCCTGCCCTTTAAGTTCGGAAAACTTTTGCGGGCGGTATTTACGCGCCAGTACCCGATATTCGGTAAGCGTTTGTGTTGTATCGGAGGATTGAGCCACGGATGCGCCTGTCTTTTGCCAAGGGCTGATGAATCAGCGAAGAGATATCTGAGATGGCTTCAGCATAAAGAGAAGCCCCTTGCCTGACAATCGTTGCGGCACCCACCCTGGATCATTATGCAAAAACGACCCACCTTTCGCCGTGCCTGATTTTATGCTGAGATGATGGTTAAGGGAGATAGCCGACGATGTCGCTGACAATCGAACAGCTGGACGGTACGTATTTACTGCAAACGTCTGCAGTTGGCGGCCCGCATCCATCGGCTGGCTACGAGCATTTGATCATCCCCACAGGCGCGCGCGCCCTCATTGAAAATGGTATGTCTTACAGCAAGCATCCCAATGGTTTTATCTGGGAAACGCAATTTGCCATCATCGGCGCCGATACCATCGAAATGATATCGACCGTCGACCCCAGCCATGCCGACGCCGACGCCTTTGTGGCAGATGAAAAAGGCAACCTGACCAAAAGCCTAGTAACCTATCGCACGCAGTTGGATGTACGCGAAGAAAACAGCGCCCTGGTGCTGAGCGGCGAAATTGTCCACGCGGGCGGAGTCACGCAAGTGACCTTTACCAAAATTTCCTAAAGCCCAAGCTTTTCACGCAGCCCGTAATACCAGGCACCCATCGCCGTCAGCGGCACGCGGAATAAACGCCCGCCTGGGAACGGATAATTTTTCATGTCGGCGAAAACGTCAAAGCGTTCATTTTGCCCGGCGATGGTCTCGGCCACTAAACGACCCAATAGATGCGTGGTCGTCACCCCGTGACCGCTATCGCCCTGGATAAAGTAAACCGTATCACTAAAGCGCCCAACGTGGGGCATCCGGGTGAGCGTGAGCGCAAAATGCCCGCTCCAGGCGAAGTCAATTTTAACGCCGGCCAACTGCGGAAAAGTACGCAGAATATGCGGATAAAGCCGCTTGGTGATATCGGCGGGGTCGGCGCCACTATAGACGACACCGCCGCCAAACAGCAGGCGTTTATCGCCGGTGATGCGGTAATAGTCCAACAGAAAATTACAATCCTCAAGACAGTAATCTTCAGGCATCAACTGATCGGTAACCTCTGCCCCCAGCACTTCGGTCGTCACAAT
>JAIXUW010000322.1 GCA_027483355.1 Alphaproteobacteria bacterium | reverse complement strand
GGGTGTCCCGCAGAAACCTGTAAAGGTTGTGCTCGCTGCTCCGAAGAAAAAGAAGGCGAAAGTGGTGCTGGCCGCCGCAGCCGCACCCGCGGCCCCCGCCAACAAAACACGCAAGGTCAGCGGAGCGCGCAAAATCAAGGTCAGCATGCGCGGACTCAGTCGTAAAATCACGAAGGCTAGCACAATTCGCTCGAAAGCCACAAATGACACTCTAGATACAATCAAAAAGGAGCTTCATAAGGCGGGGCTCGTGAAGGCTGAGACAAAGGCGCCTGAGGCAATACTCCGCCAGATGTATGCAGACTTCCTGACGCTTAAAAATCGGGCGCTATAACTCTGTAAAGCAGAGACCGCGCCACCGCCGCCATGACGAAGATGTATGAGGAGTATGTGAAGAAAACCAGACCGTATGTGGCTCAGTATGGGCCAAATACGGTGCTTTTCCTTCTTGTGGGTAGTTTTTACTCCCTCTATGATATTCTCGACCGGCTCACAGGTGAACCTGCCACGCGAATGCGTGACGCAGTCCGTGACATGAACATTGAGCTTGTGCTCAAAAAGGGGGATGGACCAGGTGGAGCAGATGCACTGATGGCCGGATTTCCCTCGTTCAAGCTCCATGAGTTCGCTGGAAAGCTGACACGCACGGGCTGGACCGTGGTCGTGGAGGATCAAGATGAGCCGCAGCGGGGGCAACGGAAACTTAACCGGTCGCTTGCCCGTGTGCTATCGCCTGGCACGCATGTGGAGGCAATGGAAATGACTACAGAGGCAGTCTATGTTGCTGGTCTGTGGTTGGATCCTGGCACCTGGACAGATACAGCAGGTGGCGCACCGGCCTTTGGAGCCTGTGCACTGGACTTGACCACCGGATTTGTTCACACATATGCGGGGTCCACCGTAGGGCGACGGGAGGAGTGGTCATCGGATGACCTCCTTCACTTCTTTGCAGTTCACCCCCCACGGGAGATTGTTGTCTGGTGGCGCGGACACCCCGTGGATGCGCCAGCAGAAACGGCCCTTCGCCGCCGCCTCAGTCTTCCACCGGGTACCATGCTCCATGTGCGCGCAGGAACTGCACAGGCCCAGGGAGTCCTTGAAAAGCCGCTCGTGCGCGAGGATATTCTACGACAGAGTTTCAAGCCGCGCACGATGCTTCCTCTCCATGAGGCGCTAGGACTCAGCGGCGCGACCCCCTCTCTAGAGCGTGCACTAGTGAGCCTTCTGGCCTTTGTTGGCGAGCACTATCCAGCGGCACGAGAGCATCTACATCCGCCTGTGAGCTGGTCGCCAGCCGATGCGGTAGTTCTTGGAAATCATGCTCTCACACAGCTGAACATGATTGTTCCGGGAAAGGAGGAGGACTCTGTCCTTGGACTTTTTTCGCGCACTGCCACGCCACTCGGAAAGCGCGCGATGCGCCAGCGCCTCCTGTATCCTATCTGCGATGCAGCGGTGCTGGAGGCGCGTTACGAGGCGGTAGGCTGGTGGCAGAGTGCTCCAAAGGCTACCCAGGAGCAGCTACACACACTGCTGCGCCAAATTGCAGATATTTCACGTCTCCACCGACGCCTCACTATGGCAGAAATCACTCCACAGGAGGTGGTGCTGCTGGACACCAGCTATCAGCTGTCCTTACAGATTGCAGATACCCTCGCCGGCACCCCTGTCGCATTTCCGGAGGGAACCGACTTCCGCGGAGCCTATCTGTCCGCCTTTGCAGCACTGTTTGACGTGGAGAAGGCAAAGACTTACAAAGATGGAAATTCGTATTGTCTTCAGGCCGCTGTGGCACCCAAAACAGCGGAGCTTGAGGGGAAGATTGCCACTAGTCTGCAGCGTATTCAAGAGCTCTATAGGGAGGTGTTGGAGCGCCTGGGAGGTTTGGAGCCGTCGCAGCTGCGGATGGAGGAGAAAGAGGCGAGTCTACTTCTCACGGGAAGCAAAACTACGTTCACGGCTGTGAAGGGGGCGGTGGAACGCTTGAATACGAGCGGGCCAACGCATCTGCGCGGCCTTCAGATTCATGCAAAGAAATCCAGCGGAAGTTTGGAGGTGCCTGCCCTGAATGAGGAATATCGGAAACTTCTGCGGCTGCGAGAGACGTTACACGCTGTTGTGCGCGAGGAGGCTCCGCCGCTATTGGCAGAGTTTGCCGCTATATGGATGCAGGTATGGGACACTCTAGAGGGTTGGGTGGGCATGGTGGATGTGACTGGAACACTAGCGCGCGTGGCCACGGAGCGGGGGTTCTGTCGACCGCAGCTGAGAGAGGGGGTGGGAGCAGGGGCATCGGTGAGCATCCGCGGACTGCGCCACCCCCTTATTGAGGCGCAACAGACACGCCTGGAATATGTGCGGCATGATGTCGAGCTCGGAGATCCGGTGAGCGGCTGGCTTGTGTATGGAATGAATGCGAGTGGAAAATCCAGTCTCATGAAGGCCGTGGGCATTGCGGTGCTTCTCGCACAGGCCGGCTCGTTCGTGCCGGCGGAGGAGATGACCCTCGCACCCTTTCGAGCTCTGTTCACCCGAATTCTCAGCACCGACAATCTGTGGGCAGGACTCTCCTCATTTGCAGTGGAGATGACGGAGCTGCGACAGATTCTCGGCCGCGCAGATGCCTGGTCGCTGGTGCTAGGTGATGAGGTCTGCTCGGGGACCGAGTCCACAAGTGCCACAGCGCTTGTGGGGGCGACACTGGAGTGGTTCGCCGAGCGCGGAGTCCGATATATCTTCGCTACACATCTACACGGCCTACAGACGGTGCGGGGGGTCATGGACCTCCCTGGGCTGCGTGTATGGCATCTGCGTGTGCGCTACGACCCGGCAACAGAGAAGCTCTATTATGACCGGACCCTACAGCCCGGCGCAGGAAACTCCCTCTATGGCCTGGAAGTCGCACGAGCAATGTGTATCCCCTTTGAAGTTCTGGAAAAGGCTCATAGCATTCGGCGGGGACTAGTCGGCGCCGTAGCTGAGGAGGAGGCACCAGCATCTGACTGGAATGCCACTGTGACACGAAAGATGTGTGAGCTTTGTGGACACGAGATGGTGCGAGAGCTGGAGGTACATCATATTCGGCCACGCGCGGAGGCGTCAGCCAGCGGACACTTTACAGATGGCTCACGGATGAATGACCTACGCAATCTGGTGGTCGTTTGCCAGGGCTGTCACGACCGGCATCACGCGGGGCAGTTGACAATTGGCACTGTAAAGATGACATCGGAAGGGCCTGAGCGTGAAGTGATTGCCGCTGCGGAGGAGTCCGCGGCCGCGCCGGACCTGGCGCAGTTCGCGTATACACCACCCGGACCGGCACGGCGGCCTGGTGGCTTGAGTGACGAGGACTTGGAGAAAGTGCGTGCGTTTTTGCGGAAATATCCGAACTGTCCTCCCAGCCGGGTCTTACTGGACCTGGAGCGGGAGTCTGGAATTAAGCTGACAAAACAGAGGCTAGCCACAATTCGTGCGAGTCTATGAGGTTGCGACGACAAAGGGGGTGGACTCCGGGGCAGCACCGCCACCCGCCGCCAGCGCCGGTGCGACAGCTGCCAGTGCCTGGGGAGGCATAGCGATATAGGCCATGGGTCCGGCGGGTCCGGCCGGACCCGTGTCACCCTTGGGTCCCGGAGGACCGGCGGGGCCAGCAGGACCGGGAGGACCGGGCGGGCCAGCCATGCCAGCGACACCGGCCGCTCCAGCAGCAGGGCCCGCCGCCTGGAGAAGGGCAACCACCTTCTTTAGCTCTGCCACATCGGCCTCCAGTGCACGAACCTTGCGACCGAGGGGGTTATTGCCCATAAAGTTCAGGCCAGATGCATTCGTAACGGATGACATGTTCTGTCGCTTGCCCACGTATTCCCGGGATGTCATTGAACGCGGGGGTGGGGTAAGGCCCCCCCCCCCCCGCCCCCCCCCGCCCCCAAATTGGCCCGCAAACCTCCTTTCCAGGTAGCACACCCCTGTAGAGATGATTATTCCCGTGCGTTGTTTCGAGTGCGGCAAGGTCCTTGCCGACAAGTGGCGGTTTTACCAGCGCGAGCTCCGTCGCCTCAAGGGTGACAAGGCTGAGGAGCGTGTCTATTTCGATGGCACAAAGGTGCCAGATACCCCTGAGAAGAAGGTCTTGGATGCACTAAAGCTCAACCAGTGTTGTAGGACGCATTTCCTGACGCAGGTAGATTTGATTGACAAGATTTAGAGGGGCAGCACCCATGCAACTATTCTTTCCAACTGTGCTCGTAACGTTAGTTGCACTCATGATAG
>JAIXUW010000066.1 GCA_027483355.1 Alphaproteobacteria bacterium | reverse complement strand
GCCAGCCCATTTATTACGACTTCAGCGGCACTACGTTGCCCTTGTCGCTGACGAGATGGAAATGCTGGCGGGCGAAGGCGCGCATTTTATCCTCGGGCAGGGGTTGGGTGTATTTAAAGCCCTGCACCTCGTCGCAGCCATCTTCGCGCAGGAAGTTTTCGTGATCCGACGTCTCCACCCCTTCGGCGATAACCTTGAGGCCCAGGCTGTGGCCCAGGGTGATGATGGTGCGTGCAATCATGCGGTCGCCGGGATTGACCAGGGCGTTGCGCACGAACGACTGGTCGATTTTCAGGCGATCAATAGGGAACAGGCGTAAATACGACAGCGACGAATAACCGGTGCCGAAGTCATCGACCGCCAGCTCGCAGCCCAGTTTGTGCAGGCGGTCAAGCGTGGCAATTGCCACATCGACGTTTTCCATGAAAACGGATTCGGTGACTTCAAGTTCCAGCCAGCGCGCCTCGAGCCCGGTGTCGCGCAACGCCGTTTCGACCTGCTGGACGATATCAGCGCGGTGAAACTGCACGCCGGAAATATTGACGGCGATGCGGAACGGCGGCAGGCCATCGGCCTGCCAGGCTTTATTGGCGGCACAAGCGGTTTTTAAAACCCATTCGCCGATGGGGACAATCAGCCCCGATTGTTCGGCCACGGGAATAAATTCGGCCGGGGGGATAAAGCGGCCGCCCTCGCGGCTGTTGTCAGGGCACCACCAGCGCAGCAAGGCCTCGACGCCGATGATCTGGCCGGTCGACAGGTTGAATTGCGGGTGGTAGTGCAGTTGCAGCTGATTGTGGTCGAGGGCCAGCCGCAGATCGCGCAGCAGTTGAAAGCGTTGCTGGACGACCCGGTCGAAGTCTTCGGAATAATAGCGCACCGTGTCGCGGCCTTCTTCTTTGGCGCGGGTAAGGGCAATATCGGCGTTCTTGACGATCTGGCGGGCATCAACGCCATCATCGGGCGCGTGCGCGGCCCCCACGGACACGCGCACCTGAAAGCGTTCTTGTAAAATACTGACAGGTTCGGCCATCGAGGTCACGATGGTGTTGATGATAACCTCGCTGCTGGCGTCGCCCGGCAGCGGAATCATCAGCATGAATTCATCGGCAGAGGCACGCGCCACCAGGGCGTCGCGCGGCAAGGATTTCACCAGGCGCTTGCCGACCGCTTCCAGCAGGCGGTCACCAATATCGTGGCCCATGGTGTCGTTGATATCCTTGAAGTGATCGATATCGACCGAGACGACGGCGATGCGGCCTTTGTCCTGCAGAACTTTCTGCCGGATGGCTTCATCGAGTTTTTCAATGAAAAAGGTGCGGTTGGGCAGATTGGTCAGCGCATCATAATAGGCGAGACGATGAATGCGGTCTTCGGCCTGGGCACGCAGACGCTTGAGGTTCGAGGCGTTCTGACGGATCAGGTCAGAGGCGATGCGTAAAGTGAGGCCCATTTCGTCGCGGCTTTCGCGGGCGGGCCGCAGCAACACCGGCTTTTCCGGGTGTTTCGCGGCAGACAGCAGGTTTTGCCGCAATAAAATCATCGGCTGCAGCAGCCATTCGCCGAGGACGATCATCAAGACGGTGGTGACGAAACAGGCCAGCAACAGCAGGATAACCAAGGTTTGTTCGACGTGGGCCACCACGGAAGGCTTGACGCGGCGCGCATCGAGCTTGGCCGCCACGTAATAAGGGCGGGCCAATTCGTCCGGCGTATACAGAACTTCATAGGTGCCGCCATCAGAGGAACGGAAGGTGCGCAAGGCGACCGGCGAATTGACCGGGCGCAGCACCGTATGGCTGCCACTGGTTTGAAGTAAACCTTGATCGAGCGCATAGACAGCGAAGCCCTGCACCAGTGTCGAGGAGATAAGATTGAGCCCCTCGTCGCGGTTAACGGGGGGGCGCAGCTGGTCGCGGGTGTCGCCGATCGACATGACGATGCCCGCGCGCGCTTCGCGCCACAGGGTTGCCAGCTCTTCTTGCTCCTGGATGCGGGCGGTATAGACCATCACCATGGCCTGCACCATCATGATGGTGATAAAGACAATCATGGTGATGCGCCACGACAGGCGGCTCTTCCAGATCAGGGCTTGCGCGCCCAGCGCACGGCGTAAGAGCTGCGGCTCACGCGGGGAGGCGGACGCACCTGTTTCGGCGGCGGCTTGCTCGGGCAGCTCGGTCACGCGTTTATTCTTCCCCTGTTGAGCCGTCTGGATAAATAAGACGACCTTGTCCTGACAGTCATTCGCGCGCGCCGTGAAACGCCAAATGCCGAAGACCTATTCTTAAAATTTTAGCGGAATTCGCTTAAAAAAGCGTGTAGTGGTGCGGCTGTTCATTTAAGCGGAATTCCCGTTAAAACATTGATTTAAATAAGTATTCTGATAACAGCGTTTAGATCTAAGGTATAAATATTTTAAAATTATGTGAATATATTGGCGCCACCGACTTGCGTTTCTCTAGAATCGCGGCTGGGTTGCCGCCAGGGGTGCGTGGCTGTAGCATGGCCGGGCGTGACCTTTTACCGAGATGTCTGATGAGCGATGTTTTCCAAGCCATGTCTGACCATGCCCCCCGCCCCGAGACGGCGGAGGTGAAACTTGACCTGGGTGCGGAGGATGAGGCGGCGGCGATTGCCAAGCTGGGCCATGTGCTGACCTATTGCGTCAAAAGCGGGGCGGCCAGTTTATATGTGTCCTTCGCCCCCGCCAAACCCGGGGAAACGCAAAGCCTGTTTCAGCCGGTGGCCAAAGCGATTGCGCGGGCCAAGGCGAGCGGCGAAGTGGCCCAGGCCATTCCGTTGATCACGCCCGAGCGTGCCGGTATTTTCGTGCGCATGGCGAGAGGCTGACGATGACCACGGCGCCTTTGCAACTGTTCAATACCCGCACGCGGCGCAAGGAAGACTTTGTACCGCTGCAGCCAGGTAAGGTGGGCGTTTATGCCTGCGGCCCTACGGTCTATCACTTCGCCCATATTGGTAATATGCGCAGTTATCTTTTTGGCGATCTGTTGCGCCGTACCTTGGCGCGCGCCAAATACGATGTGCAGCACGTGATGAACGTGACCGATGTCGGCCACCTACAGTCTGATGCCGATGACGGTGAAGATAAAATGATGCTGGCGATGCGGCGCGAAGGTAAATCGCCTTGGGATATCGCGCGGTTTTACGAAGAGGCGTTTTTCAAGGATTGCGCGCGGCTGGAAATCTTGAAACCCCAGGTGGTCTGCCGGGCGACCGACCATATCGCGGACATGATCGCCATGATCGAAACGCTGTTACAAAAAGGCTATGCCTATTATGGCGGCGAGGGCGGTAATGTCTATTTCGACACGCAGAAATTCAGCGCCTATCGTGATTTTGCCCGGCTGGTCGATGACCCCAATGCCTGTGCCCGGGTGGAAGAAGACAGCCATAAGCGCAACCCCAGCGACTTCGTGCTGTGGTTCACGCTGGCGGGTTCGAAATATCCCAATCAGGTGATGCAATGGGACAGCCCCTTTGGCCGCGGCTTTCCCGGCTGGCACATCGAATGTTCGGCCATGGCGATGAAATATCTGGGCGAACGCATCGATATCCATCTGGGTGGTATTGATCATATCCCGGTGCATCACACCAATGAAATCGCGCAAAGCGAATGCTGCACCGGCCAGCAATGGGTGAATTACTGGCTGCACAATGAATTTCTGTTGCTCGATCAGGGCAAGATGTCGAAATCAGCGGGTGATTTTTTGACCGTGCAAAAACTGATCGACGACGGTTACCGGCCCATGCATTACCGCTATCTGTGCCTGACCGCGCATTATCGTAAAAAACTTAAGTTTTCCTACGAGAGCTTGGACCATGCACGGGCCGCCTATGACACGCTGTGCCATAAAGCGGAGGAATATCGTGAAAAGAGGATTGTCCCGCAAAAAACTCTGAGATCTCAAGTTACGGTTGATAAAATTGATGCTCACATGAGAAGCGATCTAGGTTCGCCTTGGGCTCTTTCTGTCTTGTGGGATGCAGTAAGAAGTGAAGATATAAATCCTGGAGAAAAACTTTTTATAATGGAGGCGGCCGACTCTGCATTAGGACTGGGGGGCTTGCAACTTGACCGCCCCGAACTGACGCCAGCGCAGCAGGATTTATTGACCCAGCGTGATGCGGCGCGGCGCGCCAAAGACTGGGCGCAATCGGATGCCTTGCGCGCGCAGCTGGCGGCCCTGGGCATTGGTCTTAAAGACCGGCCCGAGGGCAGCGGCTGGTATATCGCCGATGCCACTCTATTTCATAGCCAAGAAGGTAGAAAACCATGAGCACCTATACACCCAACGTCATCACCGCCAACGACACGCCGCAAAAAGCAGCGCGGCCGCATCCGGAAATCTTGCTGGTACCGGCAGATGCGCATCAGGTGACCTGTAACGGCCAGCCTTTTGCGGTGGGGGCCAAGGTGATTGCCGGCGGCGGTCACCCCAAGGTCTATTATAGTTTTGATGGCAAGGACGAAGTGGTCTGCGGCTATTGCGACCGCTTGTTCACCAAGCGTCCGCAGGAGGGCGCTGTCGCCTATGTCCGACGCTGAGGACGATATCGCTTTTTACAATCGCACGCTGATTGACCTGTCAGCGCGGGCGGGGGACCTGCGTACTCTCGCGCATGCAACCCATCACGGCCGGGCCAGCAGCCCCATCTGTGGGTCGGTGGTAACGGTTGATATGCGCGTCGATGCGCAGGGCCGGGTGACGGGACTTGGCTATACGCTGGATGCCTGTGCCCTGACCCGCGCCGTGGTGGCGGTGATGCAGGACGCGGTGATTGGTGCGGACCTGTCAGAAATTAAAACCGCCCATCAGGCGCTGGCCGCCATGTTGGCGGGTGACACGCCGTTGTGGCCGAATGCCAAGTGGCACGAGATGAATGTGCTGGCCCCCCTCCGCGATCACCGCGTGCGTCATAATGCGATGCAGCTACCTTTTGAGGCGGTGGAAAAAGCGCTGGGTTGAAAGTAACCTATCGTGTGGGTGATGGATCCCAGCCTTTCGCAGGGAAACGCAGGAACGATGACCGTCTGCATAAAAAAGCCCCGGCCAGATGACCGGGGCTTTTTGTGTCGTCTCACTCTTTAAGCAGCGGGACGTGCAACCGTTATGGTTGTACCGGGTGCTTGCACCGGCGTATCCAGTGTGCGCACAGCGGGTACAGGGGCCGCCGCTGTCAGCCATTGACGCGACAGTGAATAGCCCTCGGTCGCGCCGTAGATGCCAGCAGCGCCACCCACGGTGATGGCACCGATCATGCCACCTGCTATGGCACCAGCGCCCGCACCGCTGCGGCTGTTACGACTGGCGACACCGCCCAGAACCGCACCGAAGGCACCACCCAGCAAAACACCGGGGATGGCAAGGATGGACCAGCCCAGCGCACTGCCCGAGCCGACCAGCATGGCTTTGCCGACACCGGTCCAACCGGCAATTTTAAAAGCGGTCGTCGAAAAATAGCTGACCAGCGAACCGATCAACCAGACTAGGCCGCCGAGGCTGCCGGTGGATTGCGCGGTCTGGCCGGTTTTTTTGAAATCGCTCATCGATGAATATCCTTCCAAGATGTTTGTGAACCCCGCTTGAATCAGTAGGACCGTTTGCGGGTATATGCAATCACATTTTTGCCATAAGCTTTAAGCAACTGATAATATAAGGAAAATAGCGGCTTTGCCTTCCGGCGCCGGGCGGCTTATATTAGGGCTGGGCCGTTGCTTCAGCGTTAAGGACGAGCCCCTTTGTCAACCGCTGCCTTGCTTAGGAGCCGTATTCTATGACCCGTCGTCTTTCCGTTTTTGACAGTCCGTTTTTGCTGGGGTTTGACCAGTTCGAACAAGCGCTCGACCGCGTGGCGCGTTCAGCCGGTGAAGGCTATCCGCCCTATAACATCGAACAACTCTCGCCCAGTCAGCTGCGCATCAGCATCGCCGTTGCTGGTTTCGAGATGGATGATTTATCCGTGCAGCTGGAAAACAATCAGCTGGTTATTCGCGGCAAACGTGGGGCGGCCGACGATGACGCGCGCGTTTTTCTGCATCGCGGTATTGCCACCCGGCAATTTCAACGTAGCTTTATCCTGAGCGAGGATATCGAGGTGGGGGATGCCACCCTCGACAATGGACTGTTGCACATTGATCTTGTGCGTCTTCTGCCAGAAACCACCGTGCAAACCATTCGCATCAAGCCGGGGGCCGCCGCCAAACAAGGGCGCCTCGACCGCAGCGCCGCCGCCCTCGTCGATGCGCGCGATAACAAGGAGTAAACAGATGGAAAAGACCACCGTATTCGAAGGTATGCGCCTGCCCGCGATGAGCGAGCAGGAATTCCGCGCCCTTGGCGTTGACGAAGTCGCCTATATCAAATCGTACCGCGTTGAAGGCGGTCTTGCCTGGGTCGTGCATGCGGCAGACGGCACGGCGCTGGCTGTGCAAAAAGACGTGGCCGGTGCCATCTATTCGGCTGAGGCGCAGGATCTGGGCGTGGCGGCGGTGCATTGAGGTTTTAATGGCTGGCGCCTCTGCGCGTAGGCGCGCAACCGGCGCAGGCGCTATGCTGACTCGCTAAACACAGTGGCGTTTTTTCCATTGCTCGCGGTATAGTTTGTACATTATTTCGCCATGCCGGGCGCGACGGCGGACGATGGAACATCTACAGGCGGGAGGCATCGCGCATGGCTGATATCTACAATCGCTTGATCCGCCTGGCCCAGCCGCTCTTTTTACGTGGCAAAGATCAGTGGCGGCAGCATGGCCCGTCGCTCCTGCGGCATGGCCCGCTGTTCTTGGCGCTGTGGTCAGTGCGGCGCGCGCATCCGATGATTATTGTCTGGACCCTCGGCAAAACCGGCTTAAACCTCGCCAGCGACCCCAGGGTCCGCGCCGCCGTCGCGGCCGCCGCGCAAAAGCTACGGCGGCGCTAGGGTGTGGCTGGTGAAAGAGAGACACTGGCCGCCAGCTTTTGTTCCACCTCAGGGGGTGTGCTGATCTTTTTACCCAGAGCCTTTTCCAGCGCATTTTCATCGCCGAAATCAACCCAGACAAAACGGCCTTTTTCCGTTACGGCACAGCCGATGCCGAGGTTGGCAAGGGAGGCCATAAGATCTTCGCTTTCTTTTGGCGTGACTGCCGCATAAATATGGCCGGTATCGTTATAAGTTTGCCATTCGGTTGCCGCCAGCCGCGCGATGTCCTGTTGATGTTGTAAGCGGGCGGCGTGGATTTCGTTGCGGCCCAGACCAAAACGGGCGCGGCCCGGTTTGTCGCCATACATCTCGATCAGATCAGCATAAATTTTCGGCAAGGTCGCCTGCCAGAAGTCTACGTGTCCTGCGGACGACAAGCCCTTTTGAATGAAGTTGATATCACTGGCCGCAGGCAAGGGCATATTCATACGGTTTGCCATCCAGTAAAGTGAGGAGAGAAGACGATTTGCCAATGGCTTCCAATGTTTAAATGTTTCGCGGCGTGTTTTGTGATCGGGCAGGCTTTGCAACTGTGTGCGTAATTGTTTGGGCGGGGTCAGACCTGCGGCAATCAGGGCCGATTGTAGCTCTTCCGTCGTAGCGGGCAAACGTCCCCAGCGTGGATAGCCTGCCAGCATAATTTCATGAATGCGCGCCTGAACTTCGATCCCGCGGGCGAGGTAGGCGGCGTAAGTTTCGATTTTTTGTTCATCTTTCTTGGTAGCCTTTTTCCAGGCCTTGCGGAGGCGGCTTTTGAGTTGGTCAAGGGCAAAGTGCTGATCAATAGCAGCTTGCACATAGTCATTGCTGGGTGGTGTGATCCTACTGTAGTCATGCCCTAGATATTCTTGGGCGCGATAAGAGTGGTCGCCTTGTAGCACGTGGGCGGCTTCGTGACCCAGTGTACTGCTTTTCATTTTAAGATCGCCTCGTACATAGAGGCTGCGTTCACCATGTATGCGACCAAGCCCCCCCACTTCCTTATAGAGGAAGCCGTCCGGATGCATTTCTTGTGGGTCTATTTCAGTGTCAAAACTTTGCAACTGTGTGTGTAACTGAACCACTTGTTCGTTGCGATGGAGGATCTCCAACCCCTTCGGCGGCCATTCGCCGAAGCTGGCTTCGAGAAGTTCGTCCATGGTGGCATGGCCGCGCATCAGGAGTTGGTTGGCCATTTGCTCGCGTTTATCCATGGCGCGGACCTGCGGCG
>JAIXUW010000268.1 GCA_027483355.1 Alphaproteobacteria bacterium | reverse complement strand
TGGCCATTAAAGCCGCCCTGGAGCGCGCGAAAGTGCCCGCAGCCGATGTCGAAGAAGTGCTGATGGGCTGTGTGTTGCAAGCAGGACAAGGCCAGGCACCGGCACGCCAGGCGGCGCTCAAAGCGGGCTTACCCGAAGGCACCACGGCGGTGACCATCAACAAAATGTGCGGCTCGGGCATGAAGGCCGTGATGTTGGGGCACGACGCCCTCTTGGCGGGGACCTCCACGGTGATCGTGGCAGGCGGCATGGAGTCGATGTCGAACGCGCCCTATCTGTTGGAAAAAGCGCGCGGCGGCTATCGCATGGGTCACGGCAAAATCACCGACCATATGTTTTTTGACGGCCTGGAAGACGCCTATGATAAAGGCCTGTTGATGGGCGTCTTCGCCGATCAAACGGCTAAAACCTGCCAGATCACCCGCGGCGATCAGGACAATTTTGCGTTAGAGTCGCTGGCGCGTGCGCAGAAAGCAACCGACGGCGGCCATTTTGCCGATGAAATCACCCCGGTCACCGTCAAGGGCAAAGCTGGCGACACTGTTGTCGCCCGCGATGAAAGCCCCACCAAAGCCAAGCCTGAAAAAATCCCCACGCTGAAGCCAGCCTTTGGGGCGGACGGTACGGTGACAGCGGCGACATCAAGCAGCATTTCCGATGGTGCGGCGGCGCTCGTGCTGATGCGCCAATCCGAAGCGGATAAGCGCGGCCTTAAAGTGCTCGCCACCATTCGCGCCCATGCGAGCCACGCGCAAAAACCGGCTGAATTCACCCTGGCCCCCATCGAGGCCACCCGCAAGGTTTTGCAAAAAGCCGGCTGGGATGCCAAGGACGTCGATTTGTTCGAGGTGAACGAGGCATTTGCGGTGGTGACGCTTGCTGCCATGAAAGAGCTGAACCTGCCCGCCGATAAAGTCAACGTGCATGGCGGTGCTTGTGCGCTGGGTCACCCGATTGGTGCTACGGGTGCGCGCATCATGGTGACGCTCCTCTCGGCCCTGCAACAACGTGGCCTGACCAAGGGTGTTGCCTCTTTGTGTATTGGGGGTGGCGAGGCCACTGCCATTGCCATCGAACGCGCCGCCTGATCCTCTCGCTTTTTCGCCAGCCTCTGACACAAAGTTTTTGCCATGTCGCGCCGTCGTTTATCGTCCCGCAAATCAACCCGCCGCGGGACAGCGAAGGGGGGCGGGTTTTTCCGCTCCGCCTTTTTTAAGCGCGGCCTGATCGCCAGCGTCATAATCTTTGTGGCGCTCTCGGGCTGGTTTTTGTGGGATATGCCGGGGCAGGATGAAATCAAGCCGCTGGAAGCGAAGCCGTCGATCACGGTGGAAGCAAGCGACGGTAAAGTGATTGCCCGCTACGGCGGCATCAAGGGCGACGTCGTCGATGTCAAAGACCTACCGCCGCATGTGGTGGCGGCGGTGCTTGCCATCGAAGACCGCCGGTTCTATCAGCATATAGGTATTGATTTATTTGGTCTGGCGCGCGCCATGTGGGTGAACGTGCGCCAAGGCGGCTTTGTGCAGGGTGGGTCAACCATCACGCAACAGCTGGCGAAAAACCTTTTCCTGACACCTGATAAAACCATTCGCCGCAAGGTGCAAGAAGCGCTGCTGGCCATGCAGCTGGACCGCCAGTTCGAGAAGGACGATATCCTTTCGGCCTATATGAACCGGGTTTATTTTGGCTCGGGCGCCTATGGCATTGATGCGGCGGCGCGGGTTTACTTTGATAAATCGGCAACTGAGCTGACGCTGTGGGAAGGGGCGGTGCTGGCCGGCCTTTTAAAGGCGCCGTCGCGCTATTCACCCTCGGCCTCGCCCGAGCGGGCGGCGGCACGGGCCAAGACCGTCATCAGCGCCATGCATGACGCCGGCTATCTGGACGAGGAAAAGGCGGAGGCCGCCCTGAAGGCCGATAAGGTCAAGGTCGCCGGTGGCAATGCCGGTGAATTGCCGCGTTACTTTGCGGATTGGGTGGTGGGTCAGGTGGATGACCACATTGGCGCCACCAACGAAGATCTGGTCGTGCGCACCACGCTCGCGCCGGTCATGCAATTGCAGGCCGAGCGCAAGATGAAAGAAGTCCTGGCCGGGATGGCGAAAAAAGACGCGCCCGCCGATGACGGCCCCCAGGCGGCATTGGTGACGCTGGGCGAAGACGGCGCGGTCTTGGCCCTGATTGGTGGCCGCGATTACCGCGAAAGCGTTTACAACCGGGCGACCCAGGCACTGCGCCAGCCGGGCTCGGCGCTTAAATCCTTTGTGATGCTGGCAGCGCTTGAAGCGGGGGCAGAGCCAGACGACCGTATTCTCGATGCGCCGATCATCGAGGGCAGCTATCGCCCCGACAACCACGACGGCAAATATTACGGCGAGGTGACCTTGACCGATGCGCTGGCCTTGTCGCTGAACACCGCCACCATGCGCACGCTCCAAAAAACCGGTATCAACGGGTTGATCGACGTGTTGCAGCGTCTGCCGTTCAGCCAGAAATTCCGTCCTGAGCTGGCAACGGGTTTGGGGGCAGGAGAGACGACGCTGTTGGAATTGACCGCGTCTTATGCCGTCATTGCCAATGGCGGCTATAAAATCGCCCCCTATGCGATTTTGGAGATCAGCACCGAGAGCGGTAAAAAACTCTATCATCACAAACAGCCCGAATTCACCCGCGTGTTTTCAGGGGCGCATATTGCGGACCTTGATAAAATGCTGGTGCAGGTGGTGGCGCGCGGCACGGCGCAAGGCGCCCAGTTGTCGCGCGGTCATGTGGCGGGCAAAACCGGCACCTCGCAGAATTATCGCGATGCCTGGTTTATCGGCTATACCGATAACCTGGTGACGGGCGTCTGGATGGGCCGCGATGACAATCAGGGCATGGCGCGCGTTTCGGGCGGCGGGGCACCGGCCCGGTGGTGGCGGGCCTATATGAATGACGCGATTGGCTATAGTCTGCCGCCCTTTGTGACGACCTTTGGCCGGCCCTCTGGTGGCTTGTTCGGTTTCAACGATGGCGGCCCCGAAGCCGTCGGCGGTTGGGGCGGCGATAACGGTCCGGTCCGTGCGACCGAGGACAGCAGCGGCTTTTCCAGTCTGCTGAAATATTGGTCGTCCAGTCAGGATGCGCCGGTGAAGCCGGATACCGCTGCACCCGAATATAATCGCTAAGATTTTTAAAGCGGCGGTATGGCCACCAAGCCCTGCCGGACCCCGCCCTGCGGCGGGGTGACGGGCGTGGTTGGACGTCATTCTGAGCGAAGCGAAGAATCTCTTGCGGCAGTAAGATCCTGCGGCTTCGCCTCAGGATGACATTGTTTGGGAGATAAGGGCGTCTTTTAAACCGCCGCCCCGTCGTCGCGGACGATGGCGAGGCGGGCGAGTTCATCGACGCGTTCGTTTTCGGGGTGGCCGGCGTGGCCTTTGACCCAGATCCAATTGACCTGATGCGGCTTTATTTCAGCATCGAGTTGTTCCCACAGATCGACATTCTTGACCGGTTTTTTGTCGGCGGTTTTCCAGCCGTTGCGTTTCCAGTTGGGCATATATTTGGTCACCCCATCCATCACATAGCGGCTGTCGGTATGAACGGTGACGACGCAAGCGCTTTTCAGCAGGCGCAGCCCTTCGATGACGGCGGTCAGTTCCATGCGGTTGTTGGTGGTCTGGGCATCACCGCCGCTCAGTTCCTTTTCATGGGCGCCGTAGCGCAACAGTGCGCCCCAGCCGCCGGGGCCGGGATTGCCGCTGCAGGCACCATCGGTGAACAGATCAACTTTTTTCAAAGTGGCCACCAGTCATACGCGTTACCGGTTTCAAGCCGCTCGCGGTGATAGCGCATGATGCGCAGATGCTCCAGCGGGTCTTTGGGTCTGACCAGCGCGTCG
>JAIXUW010000244.1 GCA_027483355.1 Alphaproteobacteria bacterium | reverse complement strand
TTGCTGCGGCACAAGCCGGGCGATCCGTCTTTTACCGATATTAATCAAATCAAGCAAAACGCCAATCGCGCCGCCAATCTGGTGCGCCAGCTGCTGGCTTTCTCGCGTCAGCAAACGCTGCAGCCACGCATTCTTGATATGACCGATGTCCTGTCGGAACTCTCCCACCTCATTCGTCGCCTGATCGGCGTCAACATCGAACTGCAACAAACCCATGGCAGTGATCTGGGTTTGATCCGCGCCGATCAGGGCCAGATGGAACAGGTGTTGGTCAACCTGGTGGTCAATGCCCGTGATGCTATGCCGCAGGGTGGCAAGCTCATTGTGCGCACCGAAAACCTCAAAAACCATCAGGGCATTGCGCTTGCCAATGACGAAATTCTGCCCCCCGGCGAATGGGTCAAGATCGAGGTCGAAGATACCGGCACCGGCATCGCGCCCGACGTGCTGCCCCGCATTTTCGAGCCGTTTTTCTCGACCAAAGACGTCGGCGCTGGCACTGGTTTGGGCCTTGCCACCGTGCATGGTATTGTCGCCCAGACCGGCGGCTTTATCGACGTCAGCTCGGTCGTGGGCAAAGGCACCACCTTTATCGTCTATCTGCCCCGCCACATTGGCAATGGCGACGTCAAGGCCGATACGGCGGCGGTGGTCGAAGAAAAGGCCGAGGTCAGCGACCTCACCGGCTCCTCCACCATTTTACTGGTGGAAGACGAAGATGCCGTGCGCACCTTCTCAACCCGCGCGCTGTCGAACAAAGGCTATAACGTCATCGACGCCCCCGGCGGGGTCGAGGCGCTGCGCCTCCTTGACGAGAAAAAAATCATCCCCGAACTGCTGATCACCGATGTGATGATGCCGGAAATGGATGGCACGACCCTCGCCAAACAGATCAAGGCGATGCACCCCAGCATCAAGATCATTTTCATCTCAGGTTACGCCGAGGATAAATTCAAAGAACACCTGGGCGACGCCGTCTGGTTTCTGCCCAAGCCCTTTACCCTGAAACAACTGGCGACCAAGGTGAAAGAGGTGCTGGAGGGGGATGCCTAATATAGACTCCCGGCATATTTACAATATGTAAATAATTGTCACTTATACTGAAGGCTCCTATCCGACCGGAGCCTTCAGCGCGATGAACCGTCCCACCCCGTCACCTCTCAGCCAGCTGCGCCGCGGCGCTTTACGCGCGGTTTTCGCGGTCGCCGCCGGTGTACTTGTGGTGGCCCATGGCGCCCAGGCCCATGATAATACGGTCAAGGCGCTGGGCGATGCGCCGATCGAAGCGCCCCTCTACGACAACGACCTGTTCGATGTCATCCGCAAGGTAGGCGAGATATTGCACGGCGCCGCGTCTGACCGCCGCCGTGTGGCCAGCATCGCCACCAATGTCGAAGAAATGAACCGCCAGGGTGGCGGCCATATCAGTCGGCCCGAGCAGAAGTTCAAAACATCCGTTTAAGACGATCGCCCTGGAGCGACTGGCCGCGACGCTCCACGAGGCCACGCCTCGCCTGCGGCCACATATGATCGTGCAACCAGACTTTGATAGCGCGCGAACCATGGGTTAGCATCCAGCCCCTCATAGAGCGGACGGGTTTCCGTCCGGCAGGCCGTGATTGTATCATCCTTCATTTCGCCCGCGTTCTGCAGACAGGCTAAAAAGGCCGTGCTGGCGGTTTGCAAGTCCTGATCAAGACGCGCCAAGTCATCCGCCGTTGGTGGCGTGACACCTTGTAGCCGGGCATCCAGATAAAGCGCCGTGTTGTGCGATGAATTGGCGTTCAGTCGGTTGAACATCAAGCGCAGAGCAATATTTTCATCGTTGGTCTCGCGCGCCAGTACACGCACGGCCTGTTCATCGGCATCGCCTTCGCGAATAACACCTTTAAAGGCCGCATTATCACGCGCACAATGGCGGATCTCATGCAAGAGGTCGATACGGTAAGCCTCCTCAGCTCTGAGCCCTATCACGTTAGCATACCATTTGGGCTGGCGGATAAAGACCTTGCACACGCCATACGATCCAAGGCGCGGCGCTGCGGCGAAACCGCTTATATTAGGATTGAAAACGCGGCTGGCCAGATCAAACAAGCGGATCGGTCCATGCTGCAGGGTGACGGCGGTCGCGCCTAAGGGCGTATCCTGAAAAACGCGGATATGACGGTTAGGCGCCAGCTCCTGCACCAATTCGGGTGGCAGGCCTTCGCGCTGCAAAACCTCTTCAGCGCGTGGAAAGAGAAAAGCCGTCGAGGGCAACAGCGCGTACCAGAACGCAACGAACGCGGCAATTTTTTTCAGTTGATGTTGTTTGGCGATGAACGGAAACAGGAGGGCGTGTAAAACGTGCTTGGCCGTTGTGGTCAATTGCTCTTTGGTAACAGACATAGAATGCCTCGCTTGTTGCTTTCTTTACAAAGCACATCTTATGGGTCTTGGATATTATGTCTATTAAATAAAAATCAATTATTTTCAATACTTTAAAAAATAGTTCTTAATCTGTTCTTTTTTGTTTGACGTACAGAACAAATCAGATACATTGAATTCAGAGATTCGGAATTGAACACATCAACGCAACTGTGACACAAAGGGGTAATAATCATGTCATCTGTCACCGCGCTTCGTCCGGAAGGGAAGAACGAAATGAACACCGCTGAAAAGCAAAAGGCACTCGACGCCGCCTTGAGCCAAATCGAAAAGGCCTTTGGCAAAGGCTCCATCATGCAATTGGGCAGCAGCCAGCATCAGGAGGCGGAGGTTATCTCCACCGGCTCACTGGGTCTTGATATCGCCCTTGGTATCGGTGGTCTGCCCCGTGGCCGTATCATTGAAATTTATGGCCCGGAAAGCTCGGGGAAAACTACCCTGGCGCTCCAGGTCATCGCCGAAGCACAAAAGGCTGGCGGCAAATGCGCCATCATCGACGCCGAACACGCGCTCGACCCCAGCTATGCTGCCAAGCTTGGCTGCAACATCGACGAGCTGCTTATCTCGCAACCCGATGCCGGCGAACAGGCGCTTGAAATCACCGATACGCTGGTGCGTTCGGGTGCCCTGGATGTCCTGGTCATTGACTCGGTGGCGGCGCTTGTGCCCCGCGCCGAACTCGAAGGTGAAATGGGCGACAGCCACATGGGTCTGCAAGCCCGCCTGATGAGCCAGGCGCTGCGCAAACTCACCGGCACCATCTCGCGTTCGCGCACCATCGTCATTTTCATCAACCAGATCCGCATGAAAATTGGCGTGATGTTCGGCAACCCCGAGACCACCACCGGCGGTAACGCGCTCAAGTTCTATGCCTCGATCCGTCTTGATATTCGCCGCATCGGTTCGCTGAAAGACAAAGAAACCGTGGTCGGTAACCAGACCAAGGTGAAGGTCGTCAAGAACAAGCTGGCACCCCCCTTCCGCCAGGTCGAATTCGACATCATGTACGGCGAAGGCATTTCTAAAATGGGCGAGATCCTCGACCTTGGCGTCAATGCAGGCGTCGTCGAGAAATCGGGCGCCTGGTTTGCCTATAACGGCGACCGCATCGGTCAAGGTCGCGAAAATGCGCGGAAGTTCCTCAAAGAAAACCCGCTGATCGCCACCGACATCGAAAATAAAATCCGTGCCAACTCGGGTGTGGTGGCTGGTGCCATGCTTACCGGTAACGAAGAATCCGCAGAAGACGATGGCGAGGCACCCGAGTCCGCTGCTGTCCCCGCTGCCAAAGCGAAAAAAGAGAAGGCTGCCGAATAACCCCATCCCAGTTGTTGCATCGAAACCCCTTCGATCCAACGGCAGTCTCTCTTTCCCCAAAGGGCCGGCGCCTTCCCTCGCCGGCCCTTTATTTTTTGGCACAGCGTTTGCGCAGCCATAGCCAAAATCGATAAAATATTCATATATATCAATTGTTTATAATTTTCAAACAGCTTCCGGTTACATGTTATGTTAAAATACCATTTGGTTAAAGTGCAGGGTTTCATGCAAAGTAAATTTCTCCCGACAACGCCAAAAAAAGATGTGGTCTATCACTGCATTCCGGTGACGCCACGTGGTGACTGCATCTATCCCAGTGACCGCTATGGCACGGACATCTCGCCCACGGTCCGCCAGCAACTGGGCATCCCGGCAGAGGGGAAAGTTCCGCTCGTTTTCGCCTCACCCCATATCAATAAAGCCATGGCCTTCGCTTTGCAGGGTGGCCTTGGCGAGAAGATCATGAACTGCACCATTGCGGGTACCGACCAAGAGCTGGTCATTGCCTGTGACCGGGCGACCATGCTGGCGCGCGTCCGTGATATCACCATCTACGAAATTCCCGCCCGTGGTTTCGCTGATCTGCCTTATGCCGAGCGTCAATGCGTGGCCCCGCACGCCATCCCCTTCAAAGAAACGCGGGTGGCCTTCAAGGCAAGTAACGTGCAGGATTTGATGCGCGCCGGTCTGCAAATTATTTCTTTCACCGACGCGGCAAAAGAAAACGGCGACTATTCCTGTCTGCTGAGCGCCATGCAGGCGCGCGGTAACAAAGACATTTATCCGGTGGTGGCCGACATGATCCGCGCCGGCAAAATGATCTGGGAAAATCAGGCCGCCAACCTCAACCCTGATCCGCATCTCGCCCAAAAACTGGGACTTGTCCCCGCTTTGTCCTCGTCGGCACGACGCCCTGCCGCCCCAGGCCGTTAATTTTACCCGCCCCCTCCTACATTGACATAAAGCCTTGCTGACTTTATAGTCTTTGCCATGTCCGCACTCGCCCTTATCCGACCGTTCACCCTGCACGACGCCGACACCGTGGCGAACATCCATGTGCAAACGTGGCGGCAGGCCTATGCCGGTATCATCGACGCCGAAATTCTCGAAGGCCTCGATATCGCCTCTTACACCAAGCGCTGGCAGGAAGGCTATGAGACCTACAAGAACGACGAGACCCGCGGCACGTTGGTCGCCGTGACCAATCACGAAATCGTCGGCTTTTTGTCCTACGGCCCCGCGCGCGATCAGGGGCCGTACCCACCTTTCGAGATTTACGCGATCAATATCCTCAAACCATATTGGGGTGTGGGCCTTGGCCGCACCTTGTTTGCCTCCGCCGCCGCCAAGCTGCGCAGCCTCAAGGCGCGGCAAACCTATCTCTGGGTTCTCAGTGACAATACCCGCGCACTCCGCGCCTATCAGCGCTGGGGCGGCCGTATCGATCCGCCGCAAACAAAAAAGATCAATATCGCCGGGCAAGAACTCGAAGAGCGTCGCGTCGACTTCCCCTTAAGCGCGGCCGAGGCGTCTCTCTCATGACAGATCTGCGTCAGATTTTCCTACGCGCTGCCCAGCCGCAAGATTATACCGCCTGCCGCCGCCTGACCAATCAGGTCGCCAACCGCGAAGGCTTTGGCTTTGTCAGCGCCGTCACCTTCAATGATTTTGCCAAGCGTCAAGCGAACGATCCCCGCTATATCTTACGGGTTGCTGCCGATAGCGATTGCAATATCGTGGGTTACGTGCGGGCCTTAGCCCTAAGTAATAGCCAGCAAATCACCATTCATGAAATCTGCCGCGATGTCGCCTGGAAGGGTCAGGGTGTCGGTAGCCGCTTGTTAGCGGATGTGGAAGCCATCGCGCGGCAAAAAAACATCCCCAAACTCTTTCTCAAAACCCCTGCCGGTATCCGTGCCCATGCCGCCTATCAGCGTTTTGGCTTTGTGGCTCTCGGCACCGAACCGCGCCCGCCCAAGGCAGATGGCCGCCCATCGCGCAGCCTGGTTCACTTTGAAAAGCGTCTCGAGCGCTAAAGGGGAACGTCTTAAAAATACGCTCTCCTCGCGACAACGCTTGTCAGCGTTATCAACGGTTTTTCTCGCGCATGATGCGGCTCTTTTCACGCGCCCAATCACGCTTTTTGATATCATCGCGCTTGTCTTGCATCTTTTTACCGCCCGCAATACCAATCGATACTTTGGCAATACCACGCGCATTGAAATAAACCTCTAGCGGCACCAGGGTGGTGCCCTTGCGGTTGACCGCCGTAATCAGCTTGGCCATCTCAGCCCGGTGCAGCAGCAATTTACGCGGACGGCGCACTTCATGCTGCCATTTGGCGTTAGATTTGGCGTATTCGGGGATATGCGCGTTGATAAGATAAAGCTCACCCTTTTCAACTGACGCATAGCTCTCGCCGATACTCGCCTGCCCGGTGCGCAGCGACTTCACCTCTGTCCCGGTCAGGACAATGCCCGCCTCGATGCTGTCTTCGATGAAATAGTTATGCCGCGCCTTGCGGTTCTGGGCGACCGTTTTATTGTTTTCCGTCCCGGCCGCCTTTTTCTTGCCGGTATTTTGGTTTTTACCGGCCATTTATCGGGCCTTTCGCCGCTTCGGCGCGGCCGTCACACCGACATTGCGCATGGCGCTATCCAGTTGTTTGCGCGTAGCCGGTGTCACCGGCACCAACGGTAGCCGTAGATCTTCACGCATCATGCCCAGTTTGTTCAGACAGTATTTGGCCGGTGCCGGGCTGGTTTCTAAAAACAGCGTTTTATGCAGCGGCAGCAAACGATCGCGCAAAATACCAAAGCGCAGCATATCATTCTCCGCCCAGGCGTTATGCAGATCAGCGCAAAGCTTCGGCGCCACATTGGCCGTCACCGAAATGCACCCGTGGCCCCCTTGCGCCAGATAAGCACCCACCGTCGCATCCTCGCCCGACAGCTGAATAAAATCCGGCCCCAGCAAACGGCGCAGTGCCAGCGGGCGCGACAAATCCATACTCGCATCCTTGATGCCGATAACGCGCGGTAGTTGCGCCGTCCGCACGATGGTCTCCAGCGTAATCTCCACCCCGGTGCGCCCCGGCACATTATACAAAATCATCGGTAGGCCGCAGGCGTCATGCACGGCCTTAAAATGCTGATACAACCCTTCTTGCGTAGGCTTGTTATAATAGGGGCTTACCAGTAAGATGGCATCCGCACCGTTTTTCTCAGCCCCCTTGGCCAGCATGATTGATTTGTCCGTCGCATTCGACCCTGCACCTGCAATCACCGGCACCCTGCCCTTCGTCGCCTTGACACAGGCGCGCACCAAGGCCAGATGTTCATCGACCGACAGCGTCGGCGTTTCACCGGTGGTGCCACAGGGCACCAGACCATGGCTGCCGCTGGCAATCTGCCAGTCGACCAGTTTTTCAAAGGCGGCAAAATCGACCTTGCCCTTGGCAAAGGGTGTGACCAATGCCGGGATCGATCCATGAATGTGCAAAGGTTGACGACGCAGGGCGGCCATGACGGAAAAGCTCCAAAAACGGGTTTTCCACAGCATAAGCCAGCCCCCCCGCCCGCCGCAAGCCTCAAGCCGCGCAAAGCCGCCCTTTTCGGCCTCAGTCTTTTCCTGGCCGGGGTTTTGACGGTTACTTTCCCGCTGGCCACCAGCGAATCCTACGCCGCCAGCAGCAAAGCCAAAGAATCGCAGCTCGACAGCAACTGGCAAAAAACCTTTGCGCTGCGCAACGCCAAAGACCCCGTCGCGCAAAAATTGATTGTCTGGTTATACGCCAGCGAAACCAGCGTGCCCAGCGAACCGCGCGCACTGATGACCTTCATCGAGCAAAATCCCGACTGGCCGCGCCTGCACGCCGTGCGCCGTAAAATCGAAGCCAGCATCGCCGACAGCCGTCTTACAAACGCAGAAATTGCCAGCTGGTTCGATGTGCAGCCGCCTCTCTCCTATGACGGTATCCGCGCCTATCTCGATGCGCTGACGCAGTTACAACAAACCACCCGCGCCCGCGCCGCCCTTGATGATTTCTGGCAGACGGCTGAACTCAGTAAAAACCAAACCTCCAGCCTCATCGCCAGCTATAAACCGCTGTTTGCCAAGGGCGCCATGGCCGCCCGTCTTGACCATTTGTTGTGGGAAGGCCGCTATGGCGAGGCCGATACCATGCTGGCCTTCGTTACCCCCGATGTGCGTGCCCTGGGCTATGCCCGTATGGCACTGGCCCAACAAAAACCCGATGCCAGCAGCGCCGTCGCTAAAGTACCCACCGCCCTACAGGCCAACGAAGGTCTTTTATTCGAACGGATGCGCTATCGTCGCCGGAAAGATAAAGGCGACAGCGCCCTCGAAATGCTGTACGCCTACAAAGGCAAAAAAACACGCCCAGACGTCTGGTGGGATGAAACCCATATCATGGCCCGCCGCGCCATCGAACGGCGCGACTATCGCGCCGCCTATACCATCGCCGCCAACCATCAACTCAGCGAAGGTGCAGACTTTGCCTCGGCCGAATGGTTGCTGGGTTGGCTGAATTTGCGCTTTTTAAATGACCCGGTCACCGCTTATAAAAACTTCGACCGGCTCTATCGTAACGTCGGCTCTGCCGTCAGCCGCTCGCGCGCGGCTTATTGGGCGGCCCTCGCGTCCGAGGCTTTGAAGGAAACCGCCACCGCCACCGAATGGCATAAAATCGCGGCCTTTTATCCCTCCACCTTCTATGGCCAGCTGAGTTATTTGCGCCTTAACGGTACGGCAACGGCGGCCAGCCTCACCCCACCCGCACCCGATGCGGCCACCATCGCTGCTTTTAATAAACAAGACCTGGTGCGTGCGATTAACTTGTTGCACCAGGCTGGTTTGACGCGCATGGCCGATCCGTTTTTTACCAAGCTTTTGGCGCTGGCAAAAACCCGGGCCGATTTTCAATTGACCGCACAATTGGCCGATCAAATCGATCGCCGTTATTACGCCATCGAAGCCAACAAACAGGCGCAGCAGAGTATCGGCGCGTTTTTACTGGACGAGGGCTATCCGCTGCTGCGCATGAAGCCACCACGTCAACCCGAAAGCGCCCTCATTCATGCGATTATCCACCGTGAAAGTATGTTCGACCCCAAGGCGGAAAGCACCGCCGGTGCCCGTGGCCTGATGCAATTGATGCCCGGCACCGCCAAGGCGATGGCGCGCAAAACCAAACGCGCCTATAAACTGGAAAGCCTGACGTCCGAGCCTGCCTATAACGTCGCCCTCGGCTCGCAATATCTCGCCGACCTTATCGACCAATATGATGGTTTTTATCCGATGGCGATCGCCGCTTATAATGCGGGGCCGGGCCGCGTGCGCGAATGGATTGGCCTGTTTGGCGACCCGCGACTGGGGCATATGGATGTGATTGATTGGGCCGAGCATATTCCCATCTATGAAACCCGCAACTATGTACAGCGGGTGATGGAGTCTTATTTTCTTTATCGCGTGAAACTGGGCCAGCCGCCCAGTGTCATCACCGACTTTGCACCACAAGCAAAAGCGCGCTGACCTTTCAATTTCAACTGGCACGGAAATTGCCAGACTTCGGGTGTATCTTTAACCCGAAAGGTCACCCATGCACATGGATACTGCTCTTACGATCCCCGCTACTCAAACCGACTATCTTCCTGGAACACGCCAGGCTAGCCAGCATCGTCATACTTTTACCATGCATACGCCTGCATTCGCCACGCTGTCGGCACTTCGCCGCAATATCAGGGAAAGACTGGTGCCGTGGCGGCTTACACCTGCATGCATGAGTGATCTTCAATTCACCGTCAGCGAGGTGATTACCAACCTCGTGAAACATCCACCGCGCAAAGCTACAACAGTCCGCGTTACGCTCAGCGCCGAGGGCAATCAGATAGCCATCGACATCAGCGATGACTCGACGCCTTTTGCCACTTTCATTGCAGAATGCAATACAAGCCGCCGCCGACTGACGCAACGTGACGAACTGCACGTCGGCGGTTATGGGATTGGCTGTTTGATAGAACTGCTCACGGATATGCACTATACACCGGCAAATCTGAGTCTGGACGGCTGGAACCATTTTACCGCCAAAATGGCAAAACACGTCACCGCCCCCGTCAGAACAGCCGCGGTGCAGAAAAAAGAAACCCTAAACTCAAACTTTCAAGCGGCGCATGCGGGCGATAAAAAAACACCCCTTATCTGTTTGATTGATGACAATGCCGTTACGCTCAATTTATATAAAAGCTTTTTAGAGCAGCATTACAATGTTCATACTTATACTTACGCGACCGACGCACTCGCATCTTTTAAAAACAGGATGCCAGATGTCATCATTGCCGATCTATCACTGACCGACATGGACGGCGTGGCTTTCCGCCACCGTTTGTCCGACATTGACGGCGGCAGCCAAATTCCCTTTGTTTTTCTCAGCTCTCACAACAACCTACGTCAGGAAATTGACGCTAATCTGACCGGTATCGACGACTTTTTGTGTAAACCCGTTAGCAGCGACCGTATGCTTTCCGTCGTTAATCGCCTGATCCGTCGTTCCTATCAAATTGCCTCGTGTGTACAAGGTAGTTTTGATCGGAAGCTGAACTCTATGCTTCACCCTGAATTACCACACACTGCGCATAACTGGCGTATCGCCACACGCAGCAGCCGTGCCGAAGCTGGTGGCGGCGACTTCATTTTATATCAAAACGAAACTGACCGACTATTTGGCGTGGTAGCCGATGTCATGGGTCATGGGCGTGATGCCAAATTTTTTTCCTGCGCCTACGCCGGTTATCTGCGTAGCTTTATACAAGCGTTACGCTCAGAAGAAGGCCCAGCACATTTTCTTGAAAAACTATCTGCTGCCATTCACAGCGACAACTTTTTCAATGTTAGCCCGATGACGTGTCTTGCCTTCGAGCTATGTACCGAAGGCTTAATAAAGCTTTCTATTGCTGGTCATCCTCCACCCAGTTTCTGCATGTCAAAGAGCGGTATATCACAAGCCAAACAATTGGATATAGCTGGCCCACTCCCCGGCCTGATTGCAGCCAATCACTATCAGCAAGTGAGTTTAAAGCTCGAAAAAGGCGAAAGGTTACTGATGGCAACCGATGGTTATTGGGCCATTAGCGAAAGGCGCGAAGCCCTGCACAGCGCACTCGAAATGGCCGCTGTCCTCGATATAGAACGCGCAGCGGATGCGCTGTGGCAGGCGCATATTGACCACAGCCGGGCCAGCTTGCGCCCGCAAGATGATACAACTCTTATTCTTCTCGAGGCAGGAGGTGCCAGATGACCCTTATCACCCAACATTACAAGTTACAAAAACGCGATAATTATAACTTGGTTTCTTTTGCCGGTGAACTAGACGCCCATATGGTGGAGACGTTATCGCCGGCGTTGCAATTACAACTGGATGCCGGTTGCAGCCATCTGATCGTTGACTTGAAGCAGGTCAGCTTTATCGACAGTCATGGTGTAGGCCTGTTTGTCACCTTGCTCAAGCGCACGCATCAAAGCCGGGGGCGGTTTGTTATTGCCGGGGCCGATGGTCAGCCGGCGGCGGTGCTGCGCATGGTGGGGCTTGATGATACGCTGGCGACCTATTGCAGCGATAAAGAAGCCGCCATCGCTCTCTTGGCTATGGCTTCCTAATCACGGCGGCGCCAGCGACGGCCACTCTCGGCAAGCCAGACGGCCAGCAAGCCTGCTAGCACCAGCAGTAAAAAGGCAGGATTGCCGAGTAAGGCGCGCGCCTTCACCGCTGTCACCGTGTAGCTCTCGGTTTTCTTGATGCCCAGCCAACCGTCGCCATGCAGACGGCGAGCGTCCTGATCGACATGGCGCAAAGAAAGACTGTGCGTCTCGCCGAACCAGATGACGCCGCCATCGGTCGCCGTCTGGGCCGGGGCCAGCTTGTCGGCGGTCGTTAGCACATCGGCATATTCGGGGCTTTGTGCGGTGCCCACCACCACAAATACTTTGCGCGCACCCGCTGAAAACGCATAGATACCGTTTTCATCGACATTGACCGTCGTGGTCATCCAACCATCCGCCAAAATGCCAAGTGTTATATCGCTCGCCACACCGGCCGGGGTCGTCATCGTCACCGGTCGTGGGCCGGTGCCATTATCGCGCTGCGAAACCGTGATCGTACGCCCCCGCGCTTCCGCTTTCAGGTAATCTTTTTCCAGTTCCGGTTCTTTCATCAACCAATGCGACACGTTACGCAGCAGCTCACCATAGGGACCGGCGTGACGACCGCCCTTGGCCCAAAGCCACAGGTTGTCCGAGGCAATCACACCCACCCGGCCCGCATCCACCTCGTCAATCACCAACAAGGGCTGCCCCTTCGCCCCACTCAACAGGGTATCGCCGCGCGCCGCCGTGATATTGGCTTGGGTGTACCACTCGCCCCAGTTGGCACTACGCGGCAGATCAGCCGTCACGGGATGCCCTTTGCCAGCCGGTGCCAGCGCAGGACGATAGGCGCCATTCAGCACCTCGGTTGACGCCAAGTTCACGGGCAAGACTTCTGCCAGCGCGGTTTCAAAGATGGCATGGGCAGCGCGGTCCGAACCCATGGCGAACAAAAAGGCGCCACCCTTACGCACATGATCGCGGATATTAGCAAAATACTGCGGCTGCAAAAGATTGAATTCCTGATATTTGTCGAAAATGATCAAGTCAAAATCGGCTATCTTGCTGTGAAACAGCTCGTCGACCGGAAAAACGATCAGCGACAATTCGTTCTGCGGTGTCATATCCATCGCGGTCGGCGGGCGTAAAATGGTGAAATGTACCAGATCAATCCCGGGGTCAGATTTCAACAGGTTGCGCCAGGCCCGTTCCCCCATATGCGGCGTGCCAGAGACCAGCAACACGCGCAAGCGGTCGCGCACCCCGTTGATGATGACGGGGGCGATGTTATTGGCGGTGGTCATCTCGCCGTCTACCACCGGCACGCGGAATTCAAACACGTTTTGTCCGGGATGTTTGATATCGAGATCAAATCGGGTCGATTCCCCGGCAATCACCTCACGCGTTGCTGTCTCACGGCCATCTTGCCACAGCGAAAAAGCGATGGGCTGGCCGGGGCTGCCGCCTTGTTCCTCGACGCGCACCTCGACCGACACCTGCTGGCCGATCAGACCATATTGTGGTGCCTGCGCCACCGTCACCTTGCGGTCATATTCGTCGCGTCGCCCCGTCAAGACCACGTGCAGCGGACCCAGCCGTGTCAACGGACCCAGCTCGCTTGCCTGTAACGGCGCATCCTCCACTTGACCATCAGTGATCAGAATGGTGCCGCCCACCTGATCCAGCGGCAGGCTCATCAGACTGTCGCGCAAGGCCGCAAAAATGCGCGTACTGTCACCACTGCGCGGATCACTGGCCTGGGGTACGCGCACAACCGTGGCCTCGACTGCGCTCCCCAGTTTATCCAGCTCTGCCTGCACGCGGACAAGCGCACGGTCCGCCACCAGATCGCGTCCACCAATCTTCTGGCTGTCACTGTCATCAACGACGATGAGAAACTTGTCGGGCAAGGCCTGGCGTTCATCCTGACGCAAAACGCCATTGAGTAACAACGCGCAGAGCAGGATCAGAAACACCGCCCGCACGACAAACTCCGCCATGCGCCGCCAGACGGCGACGGCCAGGACCAGCAGTGCCGCCACCGCCAATAGTGCGATCCAGCCCAAGGATAACTCCGGCGCGAATTGCACATCGGCCGCCTGCCACCAACCCGTCATTGCCCCATCCTTTCCAAGATAAAGGGCACGTGGACTTGGTCGGCCTTATAATTACCCGCCAAAGCCACCATCACCAGATTAACGCCAAAGCGATAGGCCATTTCACGTTGCTGTTCACCGCCCGGCGTGACGGGATAGCGCGCACGATCACGCGCATCATCGCTCCAGGCAGCGGCCCAATGGTTGCCACCAATCACCACCGACGTCACCCCGTCGTAATTGGGATTAGGCTCTTTTTCGACCCAAACCTGGCCACCCGCATAAGCGCCCGGAAAGCTGTCCAACAGATAAAAACTCTTGGTCAAAATATGACCGCTTGCAACGGGGGTCAGGACCGGCACTTGCAGGCTTTGCGTCAGATCGCGCAGCCGCGTTTCCCCCAGTTTTTGCCCGCCGATATCACCAAACTGCAAATCGCGCGTATCAAAAACAATCATCCCGCCGCGCGCACTATAATTTTGCAAGGCTTCTGCCGCCGTCAACGACAGGCCGCGCTGCGCCTCGGTCATCGGCCAGTAGAGGAAGGGATAAAAATGCAAGGGATCCACTTCCGGATCCACCCCCTCAACACCACTCACCCGAATACTGGTCCGCAGCGAGACAACCCGTGCCAGTGCTTCCAGACCGCGCCGACTAACCTCGTCCAAAACGGCATCGCCGGTTTCAACATAGGCCAGATAAATCTGCGATGACCGCGCCGCATCATCGGGTGGCTCGTCAGCCATGGCAGGCGATGTCGTCAACAACAAAAACGCCACCCCCACCGCGGCCATACGTCGGGCGATAGGCAGGGCACCACGCAACCACAAGGTCGCCAGCACATCCAGCAGCAGCAAAACAATCGCCGCCTTCAGCAGGTCATTTTTAAAACTCTCACCGCCCTGCAAATCATACGTCGAGCGCGTGATGTTGCCCGACAGGCTCGGCAAGGCATAAAGACCGCTGAGACTACCGCCCAGCGTATAGGCGCTAAATTGCTGACCATCGCCATAAATACCCGGCGGTGTGCGTGGCCCGGGCGTGAAATCCGCCCGCGTATCAACCACACCGGCCAAGCTCCCCGCCGCGGGCGGTGCCAGACGCCCATAGCCATCCATCACCGCCACCGGCGGCAAAACCAGCTTGCCCTGATAATCCGTCACCCCACGTGACAAGGCCACCAAGCGGCGCAGCGCATCAACATAAAGACCCGAATAGGCGAAGTTCGACCACTCCGGTCCCGCCGTGGTGTGGATCAAGGTGAGGCTCCCCTCACCCACCGCCCCACCGGTAATCAACGGCGTGCCATCGACCAGTTGTAACCAGGTACGGGCGAAAGTGTCCGGCTCCGGCACTGCCAAAACTTGTCGGGTGACCGTGACATCTTCGGGCGTCGCCAGCCCGAAAAACGGACTGGTCTCGGCCACGGGGCCCAGATGCAAAGGCTTCTCCCAGGTAATGCTGCCCTCCAAGGCCCGCTGGCCTTGCAGCAAGCGCACCGGCAACAAGGCATCTTCCGGGTTGGCGGCCAATGCGGGCCCCGCAAAGCGGATCAGCGACCCACCCTGCTCCAACCATTCCAGCAAGCGCACCCGCTCGACCGCGGTCAAAGGCGCGCTATCGGGCCAGATGATAACGGCACGATCAATCGTCAGCAACGCCTCGAGGGTATCGACCTGCAGCGTGCTGTCGGTTTCCAGGGCGCGGCGCAGATAGTACACCTCGTTTAGAAAACTGGCGTTGTCTTTTTGCGCGGTCTCGGCCAGAACCCCCACCGGACGCTGGCGCCATTGCGCATCGGTCAGGTGGACGCTGCCGGCCATCTGCGGCTCGCGCAGCATAACCCGGGCGATTTTAGTACGTAGATCTTCATCCAAGGGCCATTCAACCTCGACGGTTTTTTTACCCGCCGGAAAAGAAAAGCGCAGTTCATCGAGGAGCGCGCCGGTCTCGGTCATCGCCACCAGCGTCATCGTCTGCGCCTGTGGCTGGGCCGTCAGGCGCTCAATTTCAAAAGATGTCTCGCCCGGCGTGTCACCGGCACGGCGCAATAAAAACGGTCGATTAATTTTAGTATCAGCGACAATCTCCACCGCCGCCGATACCCTATCCAGACCCGCCACCAATTCTTGCGTATCCAGGGCGCTGCGGCTGGTGCCATCGCTGAAGAAAACGGCGTGACCCGCCGTATCAGGCGTCAAAACGCCAAGCGCCTCGGCCGCGGCCTTGTGGTCGGCGGGCCAGGGTTGCGGCTGCATATCGCGCACAATGGCGGTGGCCTCGGCCGCGGTCATCGCCCCATATAACTGGGGTAACGGTTGATCAGCAGCGGCCGCCAGTGGCAAGACATAGACGGCGCGGTTGTCACGCCCCAGCCGCGTCAACATCTCGGTGATGCGCTCTTGCCGCACATCCCATTGCACGGCGGCCGCATAGCCATTATCAATCGCGATGATCACGGGGGCGCTATCGCCCGGTATGCTGTCGTCGGTGCGCACGATTGGCTCCGCCAATGCAAAAATAAACGCCGCCACCAACAAACAGCGCAGCACCAATAGCCACCAGGGCGTTTTGGCGGGGGCGCGTTGCGTGGTACCCAGACCCTGCAGCAGGAAAAAAGCCGGAAAGCGTACAATGCGGGGCCGGGGTGGGGTCACCCGCAGCAACCACCACAGGCCCGGCAACAGCACCAGCCCTGCCAGCAACCAGGGAAATAAAAACGCCAATGCCCCCAAAATACCCATACTATCCCCGCCGCTCCGCCATCAAAACGCCAAGGCAGCGATCCAGCGTGGTTTCAATCGGCGTATTCGTCTGGGCCGGCAAAAGAGTACCGTTGTGGCGACGTGCTATTTCTTCAAGAGCTGCGCGATGGGCCAAAAACCGTTCGCGGTATTGGTCGCGCAAAGCGCGGGCATCATCAATCAATAATGCCGCCGACCCAGCCACCGCTTCTGCATCCTCAAAGCGAACCCTTCCGCTATAATCAAAATCTTCTTCAGCGGGGTCACAGACCTGCACCAGCAACATCCGTCCCCCCCGCCCCGCAGCAGCCGCAGCAAAAGCATCCAG
>JAIXUW010000079.1 GCA_027483355.1 Alphaproteobacteria bacterium | reverse complement strand
GTAGCGCTTGCTAATCTGGAAGCCCTTGCCCTCCAGCCGCTGGAACTTGTTGATGTAGTCATACTTCTTCGCACGCTCCTCCTCGGGACTCAGGCGTGTCGTAGGCGCAGCGGCCAAATTCAGGCCCGGACCCGTTCCACTCTGTGCGTTCGCGAACAGGCCACCCGCAACACGGTCGTCGGCCGCCTTGTTAAACTGAAGCTGAACAGGGGGTGCTGAGGCCGCCTCCGCCGTAGCGGGGCCACCCAGGTTCAGTGTAATAGGCTCCACCGTATCCAGTCCACCAATCTCTACCTCTGCGAGACCACCACCTCCGCTCGGGCCCATCGAGAAGCTGGGTGCACTGCTGCTACCGCCGCCACCGCCGCCACCGCCGCCATCTCCAGAGCGCTGGCGCCCCGGATTTGCCAACATTCCGAGGCCCAGAGCATCCATCGAATCGCTTACCTCCACCACGTTGCCGATGTCGGTCGCAATATTAAAGTCCGGCAGGTCAGCCCCACCGGCAGCAATATTCTCCATTTCTAGGATGGTCACCGGTCTATCCATCTTCTTCGCCATCTTTCGGTTTGTTTAGATGCTGTTCTGACGCGCCGCCGCGTCCATCGCGCCAGGCATCACGCAACTCCGGGTCGTGTGTAACGCCGGACAACGGTATCCAGATAGGCACAATTCCATCCATCCTTTCGAGTCCCAACATGAGTGCATGAAATCGCTCCAAGAGCATTGGAACTGGCTCAAGATGTGTGCCTAGAAGCTGAAACATGGCTGGTATTATACAAGTCATATAGCCTACGAGACGACTGAGCTGTGCCCGCTGCATCACATACGTATGATAAAAAGGGAGCGGCGCATCGACGATATCAAAAATGGTTCTAGGTGATCCATTTAGTGTGCGATAGCAGGACAGAAACTCATCCCATACATTCAGCGAAAACACTTGTGTAATATGAGGTCTTCCCTCATGGCACATTAAAGGAAAGAGAGGAGAATCTCCACGCTCCGTTGCATAGGCGATATTGTGCTCCAGGGACCGGAACAGGTCTGCTGTAAAGCGCATATCATAGTGAAAAAATCCCACATATGGGATATCTTTTATAAGAGTATCCTGATTCATATAGACGTGCGCAAAGGCACTCGATTCGCAGAAACGATTCACCTGTAAGCTCGGGTCATACACGGGAAGATCCTTCTCATGAATCACCCAGCGTGCAAATCGTTCCGGAATCTCCTTGGGAATTGTCTCATTTACAGCATAAAAGCGGACGTAGCGCTCTAGGTCCTCATCGGAGCAATCCACGTAGCAGGCGGGCAGAATGGCCTTGTGGAAAATGACAAAGAGTCTAAACTGCGGTGCTACCAACGCCGCTGGTATTGACGCCTCCTCCGTCATCTACAGAAAGACCATGTGCGTCCCAGCACATGCAAAACGCATCTGCGAGATCAGATTTCTTCGCCGCGGCCTCAAACCGTCCCAGCCACGGGGCACCTTCAACTACCTTTCCAGCCTTCAGAAGCCCGATAACTTTCTCCTCGGAGGCATCTTTGCGTGACTTGTAACCGGCATCTCCTTTCGTCTTTCCTGCCACCTTCTTTCCAGCGTGCACGAGCTTCACAGGGGGTGGGCCGGGTTGCAGCAAATCGCGCAGGGTTGCGAACAGAAGTATCTGAACGGTTTTCATCGTCGGATTCTTCAGCACCGGCTGATTCTCCAGCAAAATCTGTGTTGACTGCCGGAAGAGCTGCGCATTCTCCTGAACGAATGTGCGGATGGCCTCATGAATCAGAGTCAGCTCATGCTCCACAGCCTTTTTGAGCTTCGGCTTCTCAATCGGTAGTGACACTCGTTGTGCGAGAGCAGCTAACACCACCGCCTTTGAAGCAGTCTTCTTCAGGCCTGTAATGCCAGCGGCAGCTGCAATGGCGCGGAGCTGGCCCACTGCCGGAATACGCTTAAGCACACCACCACTCAAATCCTTTAGAGGTGGATAGTCAGGTGGACAGTGGCGCAAACAGGTAGCAGCAGCTGGAGAGGCTTGAAAGGTGGCTGTCGCCGCGCAGCGGCCGCAGGTAAGTTTCTGCTTCGGGGCCTCGTGTCCAGCGCCGGCCAACAGATCGTAGTTCTGCCATCCCAGGATGCGCGGACCGGCTCCGGCCACGGGGGCCTCCATCAAACACCAGGCCAGATTTCGAATTCCAATGTCGAATGCCAAAATGCAATTTGGGCGTTCGGTCATTGTATCTAGTGTATCAGACGGCAACATAAGCTTAGGTGCTAAACCCGCCCCGCGGCGTGTTCCGACCACCCTCATATACGGTGGTGAGTTTCGCTCCTTCCGATTTAGGGAACAGGCTCATCTGGCGGGGGTCCCAAGTTCCGAACAGCTCAGGAGTTTCCGAATCCCCACGCTCTACACCAATGCCACCAGGCTCCTCTGTGGGGCTGCGGATACAGTCAGAGCGAGAGCAGGTTGTTACACTCGCCGGTGGAGGAACAACACCCGGGTCAAGTCCCAGATAGGCCCCTGTGGTGTGTGAAAACCGCTCGCGGCTCAGGCGAACAATCTCCAGAGAATTTTTCGTCATCCACTCCTTCGTTGCATATTGCTTTCCTGTAGGCACATTCTTGGAGCAATGATTCTGATAGTCTGTCACCAGGCGACCGTCTTCCATCGGACCGGCCCAGCCTGGATATCGGTTATCCGGTGTAGGGAGCTGAGACCGCTTCTGGCGTTGGTCGGCGTTAAAGGGGTCTGCTGAGCTGATTCCAGCGTAGAAATTGGGCTTTGTTGGGAGTCGGAAGAGCTTGCTGTCCATGGCTCCAGCTTCTGTTTAGACGGCTGGAACTTCGTCGGTAGAAGGGACAGAAGCATCTCCCAGCTCCAGACCAGACTCGCCATCCAAGCTGCTACCAACCTCCGCCAGGCTTCCACCAACCATGCCAGAGACATTCTCGCCTCTACCTTCGCTGTCACGATGTTCCACCTCGGCCGTTCGGCGCAGTGTGTTAATTATCTCTGTGCGGTTGGCACTCTTCCGAATGCGCACACCACGCTTCTCCGCTAGGGCAAGCAGCTCCTGGCGTGTCATCACGTCATAGTTTGGACCGGCAGCAGGCGCAGCAGATGGCAGCTCCATTCCACCCGTGGTGACGAGGCCCGGGCCGGAAGCACCCTCCGCCTGCATACCCTCTAGAGCCGCCTCCAGCGTTGTGCCAATCTCCGTCTCCACCGGACCCGACTCACCCACTCCCTCATGAGCCTCGCTCAGAACAGATGCGTAGTAGCTCTCCTCAGGTAGCTTCTCAGCCTCGGAGGCCTCTAGCGGTGTCGGAGGCGTGAACATCACCGGTGCTCCCGCCGGCTGCATACCCCCCATAGGAAGTGCGGAGGCGACCGGCATCGGCTCAACGCCGGCGGACCGGTCCTCCGCCATGAGCGACTCTAACGTCATACGGATATCGACTAACACATTCTCCATCATACCAGCTTTCTTCTCCACATACTCGAGGCGGTAAAACAGATAGATAAATCCAGCGCTAAACAGAATCAGAAGAAAAACACCGACGAGTATTGCCTCATTTAGCATCTTGGGTCCGCGGTTTCTCCTCGGCGTGGAGGTTTTGCTCACCGGAGGACGGCCGCACAGCCGGTGTTTCCACACCTGTCAAGCCAAACTTCTCCCATACCTTATGAACACTGCTCACAGGACAGATGCCATCGCGCACAGCATATTCATACTTTACCTCACCCATTTCGGACACCGTCGCAGGACAACAGATAGTCTTTACATGCAGTGGCGCATCTGTAACCAGTTTGAACTGATGTGTACTAATAATGCTGAATGCGGTCGGGGCGCTCCAAAGGGTGTTGAGGAAGCGCTTGGACGTGCGGAAGCTGTCGGGGGGGTTTGTGCTGTGAAATAGCTCATCAAAGAGCACTAATCCCTGGACAGGGGCAGTATGAAGTAGGCCAGTGACACGGGCGGCGAATGCCACCTCCGTTTCAAACATGGAGAGCTTTCCTGGTGAATCGCGCAATTGAAGACCGGATGCAATCCACAGGAAGCGTGGCATTGCGGCTGCTGCGGCAGGTGCGACTCCATAGGCATGTGCAAAGAGAGCTGATTGTAGGACGGCCCGAAGGAATGATGATTTTCCGCCTCCATTCGGCCCTGTCACTGCGGCGTGGTGCTGCTTTTCAAGTGTAAGCTCAAGGCTACTCGGCACGGCGACCGCCGCCTCCAAGCTCATATCCACAACCTTCTGTAGTCCAAAAAATGTCCGACGGAATGCTACCATACACATGCGCGGATCGCGTGCCAGACGCCAGACTATCTCTAGCCGTGCCATATCGCGGAGTAGAATCTTCAGATGGTCGGGTCGCTCGCGAACCAGGGCAAACAACTGGCGTGGGTCCGATGCAGACTGAAAGGTTCGAAAGACATCTGAGGAGGGACCAATAGACCCTGGAATCTTGCCAAGAACGGCTGCATTTCCACGAAGACGGTCCGCAATCTGCGCTAACTCCGTGAGTTTTTGGCCAATGCTGTAGAAAGTGTTGCTTGTCTTATGAAGATGTAGCGCAGTCTGAATCGGCTGTATGATACCTTGTGCGAAGGACAATGCAAATACCGCCATTTGTGCCATGGAGCGCCCGCTCCAAAGGGAGGGGAGTATCGGTTGACCTACATCGTTAAATTGGAGCTCGGCGCCTCCAAGTCCGCCAGTCCACAAGCCTTTTAAGACTGTAAAGTATTGTTCATTTGTGATTGGAAGAGCATATACAAATTTTAGAAATAGATATGGAATTACCCAGGCTAGAATTGGAAATAGAATTGTCGTTGCCGGAACCACCCAGATTTTGTAGATGCTAATCACGAGAAGTGCAAAAGGAATATGATTTAGACATTTGAACCAGTCTCCTTGAAAGGAAAGCTGCGCAAGTGCATCCTGCTCTAGATCAGCGGACTCCTTCGATTCCGTTTCAAAAAAGGGGACAATCTCTTCCTCAAGTTTTGCAAGGCGTGACCAGTCTGCCTCCCATGCGGGCAAACTTTCGACCGGCACGGCTCGTAGGCCATGAATCGACTCGATACGGGCCATAAGTTTGGACGGGTGTGTATGTATACCCAGAGCAAGTGCTGCGCGCACCTCCTTTTGAGCCTGTGCCATGCGGCACCCCATCCATCCTTTTGCAACATCATTGAGATTTGC
>JAIXUW010000132.1 GCA_027483355.1 Alphaproteobacteria bacterium | reverse complement strand
GCGCAAAAGATCGCGCTGGCTGTAGGGGTTGATGCCCCGCACCACCGGCTGTACGTGCAAGTTAAATACACCGCGAAACGTGCTGACACTTTTTTGTACCCAAGGCAGGGGTAAATCACGTTTATACGTATCCATCATTTCTTGCCGGTAATGATTGGTGATAACTTTATCCCCAAACCATCGTTTAAATTCTCGCCGTAAAGAGGCATCGGGATTGGAAACACCGGCACGAAGCTGAAACTCAATCTCCGCCAAGGCTCCATGCGCCGAGGCATCCGCTTCATAGAGGGCGTCTTGGGCGATCAAATAGGCAGGATCGACACGCCATTGCGTATCCGGCAAAGGCTTACCACTCAGCAGATCACGGTCGTCATGCCACATATGACGTATTTCATGCACCAATGTGTTGACTTGCCGCGCGCTTAGCTGGCCATCGCCTACATAAAAATTGATAACTTTTTTTCCGGGACGGTAGCTGCCCAGCGTCTGCGTCTCTACGTCTGCGCCCCGCGCTTTTTTGGGCTCTAAGCATTTAATCGTGACACCAACTGCGCAAGCCCAGGCGATGGCTTGGCGGGCGCTCGGCGAACGGTCGGCGGCGACCGCCATCAAAGCCGCCACCTGATCTTGTCTTTTGGGCGAGCCGCGCAGGACAATGCCGCCGTTATCCCGCTGCAGCTGGCCTTTTTCGCGGTTGAAGTGTTTTTTGACGCGTGCCGTCATGGATATGCCTTTACTCGTAAGCAAAAATAGAACATTATGTTAATATATAATTAACATAATGTCAAGCGCTTGGCATAAGTTTTACATTCATAAAATTCAATAAAATCAATTGTTTAATTTTTTTGTCGGCGCCATGCGTTTCTGTTTGGCATCGCAGCAGTGGTCTTTGCTAAACTGCGATATACGACACGAAAACGGGGGTACGAAGACCATGCAGCAATATCACGACCTGATGCGCCATGTGCTGAAGAACGGCACGCGCAAAGCGAACCGCACCGGCATCGACACCATTGCGACCTTTGGCTATCAGACCCGCTATGACCTGTCAGAAGGCTTCCCGCTGGTCACCACCAAACGCGTGCATACCAAATCGATTATTCATGAGTTGCTGTGGTTCCTGAAGGGCGACACCAATACCGCCTATCTGAAAGAGAACGGCGTGTCCATCTGGGATGAATGGGCCGATGCGCAAGGCAACCTTGGCCCCGTTTATGGTCACCAATGGCGCAGCTGGCCCAACCACCGGGGCGGTGCCGATATTGATCAAATCACCGCGCTGATCGAAGACATCAAAACCAACCCGGATAGCCGCCGTCTGATCGTCTCGGCCTGGAACCCGGCTGACCTGCCCGCCATGGCTTTGGCCCCCTGCCACTGCCTGTTCCAGTTCTTCGTGGCCGATGGCAAGCTGTCATGCCAGCTCTACCAGCGCTCGGCCGATGTCTTTCTGGGCGTCCCGTTCAACATCGCGTCCTATGCGCTGCTGACCCATATGGTGGCACAAGTGACGGGTCTGCAGCCGGGCGATTTCGTCCATACCTTTGGTGATCTGCATATCTATACCAACCATCTCGATCAGGTCGAATTGCAGCTGAGCCGTAAACCCTATGCGCTGCCGCGCCTCGAGTTGAACCCAACAGTACGGGACCTGTTCGCCTTCACCGGCGACGACATCAAGATTGTCGATTACCAATATCACCCCGCCATTAAGGGCGAAGTGGCGGTCTGATGGCAAAAGACGACACCATCAAACTGGCATCCATTGTCGCTGTGGCCGAAAACGGCGTCATTGGCCGCGATAACGATATGGCCTGGCGCATTCCGTCGGAATTCGCCTATTTCCGCGATATGACGATCGGCAAACCGGTCATCATGGGGCGCAAATCTTTTGATGCGCTGGGTAAGCCCTTGCGTGACCGCCCCAATATCATCGTCACCCGCGATACCACCTGGCGGCGGGAGGGCGTGCTGGTCTGTCACAGCCTTGAAGACGCTATTGCCTCTGCCCGCCGTATCGCCGCGGGCCGCGGTGCTACCACCGTATTTATCGCGGGCGGTGCCGAAATTTACCGCCAGGCCATGCCTCTGATCGATATCTTGTATCTAACGGAAATTCATCTGGCGCCTGAAGGTGACGTTATCTTCCCCGCCTTTGACCGCGGCCAGTTTGACGAGACCGCGCGCACTTTTCACAAAGCCCACCCCGGCGACGAGGCCGATTACACCATCACCGTTTTACAGCGCAAAGCCGCGCGTCAGAAAGCAGGAGCTACCCTATGAGCAAAAAAGAACCGCCGACCTTTATCGCCGATACCCCCACCCCCGCCGCCGGCTTTGGTCCGCGCAAATCCGTCCTGGGACTGGATGACGACGAAGACGCAGAAGACCTGGAGCTGACCGACGACGATATGTCGGACGCGGATGAAGACGAATATCTCTACGACTATGCGATGGAATATCTGCCGCGCCTGCCACAGCTGGATCGCCTGTTGGAAAGCGTCAGTCTGGATTACAGCGTGCTGGTCTCGGCACGTATCGCCGCCGAAGAACTCTCCGGCATGACCGATGCAGCGCTGGATGATTTGCTAACCGCCTTGATTTTGGCAGGCGAAGGCGACGAAGAAGTACAAGCGGCCTTGTATGAGACTCTGAGCGCCGCTGCCCAGCAAAACCTGATGGATTTACATGACATCATGAATGCCGAGAACGAGACGGATATCAGCGAGGCCCCCCTGGCCGCGCGCCTGATGCTGATGGCAGGCGCACTGGCCGATGTCGAAGTGATTGATGAACTGATCGAGGAAGAGGAAGAAGCCGTTGAATTCGAAGAAATGGAAATCACCGGTAAAGTGATGGCTGCCCTGACCGAAAAGGGCGGTATCGCCGCGGCCCTGATGACGCGCGCGGTTGCCAGTTTCAATCTGGTCGCCGGCAAAACGCAAACACCGCTGGCGCTGCGGCAAGAAGGGGACAGCATACACTTGGATGATCAGCGCCCACCCAGCAGCGGCAAAAAACCGCCGCGCCCCTGATTCTTATCTAAACGACTGAAATGTAAGGTTAATTTTTTACGCTGAGGGCGTGAACTTTTTCCAAGCTGGTGCGTTTGTATACTGTGCGCATCACGACTTTGATTTATCACGGTCACCGATGTCCATGTTTGAAAGGCGCCCGTATTTATACGCGGCGCCTTTCTTCTATTCGGCCGCCGCCTTTTTATCGGGCAGTGCCGCCAGCACGCGGGCGGCCAGATTCATAAAAATCTCTTCCGCTGCGTGGCCCAACGGTTGGCCAGCATCCGCCTGCTCGCGTACATCGCGCAAAAGCGGAATTTCGGCCAGGAACGGCAAACCCATATCCGCCGCCGCCTGCCGCGCCCGACCATGATCAAAAATATGATCACGGTGACCGCACTGCGTGCAGATATGAAAGCTCATATTTTCCACGAAGCCAAGCACCGGTACTTTAGTCTTATTAAACATGGCGACCGCTTTTTTGGCCTCCGATAGCGCCACTTCCTGCGGGGTCGAGACGATGATGGCACCCGCCAGCGGTACATATTGCGCCAAACTCAGTTGCGCATCGCCCGTGCCCGGGGGCAGATCAATCACCAGCACATCCAGATCCCCCCAATCGACATCGCGCAGCAGTTGCTGAATAGCCGCGTGTACCATAGGCCCGCGCCAGATGATGGGGGCATCGGGTTCGACGAAAAAACCCATCGACATCACCTTCATGCCATGTACCACTGGCGGCACGATCAAACCGGCGTCATTCATCTCGGGTTTTTGGCGGTGCGCCAGCATACGCGGCTGCGACGCGCCGTAAATATCGGCATCCAGCAAACCGGTCCGCCGCCCCAGCCGCGCCAAAGCTGCCGCCAGATTATTGGAGACGGTCGATTTACCGACCCCCCCCTTGCCGGATGCGACGGCGATGATGTGGCGCACCCCGGGGGCGACCGGGTTGGTGGAAATGTTATGCGAGAAACCGCCCGCGGTTTTTTTACCGGGCACCGGTGGGGGCGGTGCGCGTTCCGCCGTCAGCACCGCGGTGACTTTGGTCACTCCGTTGATGGCTTCGACCGCCGCTTGGGCTTTTTGGCGTAAAGGCTCCAGTGCCGCGCCCTCGGCCGGGTCGACCTCGATGGCGAAGACAGCATGGCCATCACGCAAACTAAGGCCGGTGACTTTTTTCAGGTCAATCAGACCCGCCAAAACACGTTCAATTTCTGTAAGGGTCTTTTCTTCGGACATTCTTCCTGATTCCGTCAAACAAACTGCGGCAAAGCTTGATCTTGGCGCGCAAAATTGGTGAAGTGCAAGTGCCTCGGGGGTGGCCGATCGCTGTCTCCGAGATATATTCTCCTTGCGATAACATAACAAGCCTCGGATCATCGCCCGCGCACATTATACCTTATTAAGGACATCCCCACGTGTTTGCCCGTCTTCGCCAGCTTCGTCTTTTCGCCAACGCTCAAGGCCCCTGGGGCGCGGGACCGCAGCGTCCATCCGGTGGTGACAAAAACCCCTGGGGCCAGCCCCCGGGTGGTAGCCCGCCGCCGGGCGGTCAGGGTCCGCGGGGCCCGCGTGACCCCGAACTCGACGAAGTGCTGCGTCAGGCGCAAGAGCGTTTTCGCAATGTCTTCGGTGGCGGACGTGGCACCGGTGGGCGCGGTGGTAAGCCCATCGGCGGCGGCGCGTCACCTTTGCAAGGACTGGGTATTCTGGCCGGTGTTGCGGCCCTGTTGTGGCTGGGCTCCGGCCTTTACCGGGTCGAGCCGCAGGAACACGCGGTCATTTTGACCTTTGGCAAATGGACCGATACGCGCACCGAAGCGGGCCTTGGCTACGCGCTGCCCTGGCCGATCCAGAAAGTTGAGAAAGTCGACGTTGCTTTCGACCGCCGCCTTGAAATCGGCTTTCGCGATCAAACCGGTCCGCGTGGCGGCACCGATATACCGGGCGAAAGCCTGATGGTCACCGGCGATGAAAACATCATCGATATCGATTTCGTCGTGCTGTGGCGTATTAATGACGCGGGTAAATACCTCTTTCAGATCCGCGATCCGGAATCGACGGTGAAAAAAGTGGCCGAGAGCGCCATGCGCGAAATCATCGGCCGCACCCCTATTCAACGTGCCCTAACCGAAGCCCGCGGCCAGGTCGAAATCGACACCAAGGCCTTGATGCAGCAAATGCTGGATGATTACCAATCGGGCGCCGTCATCAACTCGGTACAATTGCTGAAAGTCGACCCGCCCGCCGACGTGGTCGACGCCTTCGATGACGTGCAACGCGCCCGCGCCGACCGCGAACGTGCCCGCAACGAGGCCGAGACCTATCGCAACGACATCGTCCCCCGCGCGCGTGGTGAAGCGCAAAAACTGATCCAGGACGCCGAAGCGTATAAGCAAGCGGTTACCATCCGCGCCCAGGGTGAGGCCGATCGTTTTACGGCCGTGGCCGGTGCCTATGGCCAGTCGCGCGACGTGACCCAGACACGGATGTACCTCGAGACGATGCAGGAAGTGATGCAGAAAAGCCGCAAGCTGATTGTCAGCGAAGATGGCGCGAAGGTACTGCCTTATCTACCCCTTGATGGCCTGACGTCAGGCAGTAGAAAGCCGTCCGCCGCCGCCCCTTCGATGCCCGAGACCACCCGCAGCACCGCCGCTGCCCCCCGCCCGACGGAGTAAATCATGAGCAAGCAGCAAAATATTCTGATCATCGCCCTGATCGCTCTGGTCATCGTCACCCTCCAGGCGCTTTTCATCGTGCGCGAAGGCCAACAGGTCATGGTCTTGCAATTCGGCGAACCGGTAGCGCAATACACCGAACCGGGTCTCAAAGTAAAATTACCCTTCATTCAGCACGATAAGGTGTTTGAAAAGCGCGCCCTTGACCTCGATCCATCACCGGAAGAAGTGATCTTGTCGGATCAAAAGCGTATCGTCGTCGATGTGTTTTCGCGCTATCGCATCATCAATATGCTGGAATTCCACCGGACCGTCGGCACCGAGGCGATGGCATCAAGCCGCCTGAACAACATCATCAACTCGACCACCCGTTCGGTGCTGGGCAGTTCCACCTTGTCGGCGCTGCTGTCGGACAAACGCGCGGGCCTGATGGCCACAGTGCGCGATCAAGTCAACACGGCGGTAAAATACATGGGTATCGAAATTGTCGACGTGCGCATCGGCCGCGCGGATCTGCCCGAGCAGACCAGCCAGGCGATTTTCTCGCGGATGCGCACCGAGCGTGAACGCGAAGCGGCCGAATTCCGCGCCCAAGGTCAGGAACTGGCCCAGGAAATCCGCTCCAAGGCGGATCGCGAACGTACCGTCCTGCTGGCCGAAGCGGAAAAACAGGCCCAGATCCTACGCGGTGACGGCGATAAAATCGCCATCGAGACCTATGCGGCCGCCTATAACAAAGACCCGCAGTTCTATGGCTTCTATCGTTCGCTCGAAGCCTATCGCGCCGGTCTTGCCGACGGTACCGCAACGCTCATCCTGTCACCCGATAACGAATTCTTCCGCTATTTCAACCAAAGCGGCCGTTAAACCGTGACGCCGGGCGACCTGCTGATCGGCTTGGGGCTGATGCTTCTGATCGAAGGGGCCATGTATAGCCTCGCCCCGCGCGGGATGCAGCGGCTGATGGCGCAGCTGGGACAATTGCCCGAAGGTCATGTGCGGCTTTTGGGCCTAGCTTCGGCCGTATTGGGTTTTCTTATCATCTTTACACTGCGTGGATAGCTCGCCCCGCCGCCACCCCCCTTGCCGCCACGGGCAGGGGTGATATCTTAGATACTTAAGATTTCCCGCTTTTTAAGGAGCGTCCCACTATGCACGTCACCTATCGCCCGTTGCTGTTCAGTCTGCTTGTCGCCGCTATGCTCTACGCAAGCCTCCCGGCCGCGGCCCAGGAAAACGCTAGCCCTGAAAAATCCATCGCCCCCGCCCCACCGGTCGAACAAATTGTCCCCATTGCCGGTGCCCCTTCTGGTTTTGAATCGCTGTCGCACCGTCTGCTGCCCACCGTCGTCAACGTGGCAACTTCGACGCGCCTGAAACCAGAAGCCGCTCCCGGTTTGCCGGGCCTGCCCGAAATGCCGCCGCTGCCCCCGGGCACGCCCTTCGAAGATTTCTTCAAGGAATTCTACGACCGCTTTCAGCAAGAACAGGGTCAGGGCGCCGAGCGCAATGTCTCTGCCCTAGGCTCCGGTTTCGTCATCGACGCCGAAAAAGGCTATATTGTCACCAATAACCACGTCATCAAAGATGCCGATGAAATCAAAATCGTTTTGCATGATGACACCACCCTCGATGCCACCCTGATCGGCATGGATGAGAAAACCGATATCGCCCTCCTGCAAGTTAAAGCCACCGCCCCGCTGGTTGCCGCCCGCTGGGGTGACAGCGATACCGCTGAAGTCGGCTCGTGGATTATTGCCATTGGCAACCCCTTTGGTCTCGGCGGCACGGTCACCGCCGGTATCGTCTCGGCACGGCAACGCGACATCAATGCCGGTCCCTATGATGACTTTATACAGACGGATGCCTCGATCAACCGCGGCAACTCGGGCGGGCCGATGTTTAATATGCGCGGTGAGGTGATTGGCGTGAACACGGCCATTTTCTCGCCGACGGGCGGCTCGGTCGGCATCGGCTTTGCCGTGCCCTCCAACATCGTCCGCAATGTCATCGACCAATTGGCGAAATACGGCGAGACACGCCGCGGCTGGCTGGGTGTGCGCATCCAGGACGTCACCCCCGATATTGCCGATAGCCTAGGCTTGGGTAAACCTCACGGGGCGCTCGTCTCCAGTGTCGTTCCCGCGAGCCCAGCCGAAGAAGCGGGCATCAAGCCCGGCGACATCCTGACCAGTCTCAACGGCGAGACCATCGCCAATAGCCGCGCACTCCCGCGTCTGGTGGCCGAAGCCGAAGTCGGCACCTCGGCCAAGGTCACCTATTGGCGCGATGGTGCCAGCCGTGACACCACGGTGGCCCTGGGTCAGCTGGAAGAGGCCGAGAAAAAAGGCCTTTCCGGCCCCATCAAATCCGATCCCAAAGCGGCCAAAGATGCGCCGGCAACGGGTGCCTCCATCGACGGTCTGGGCATGTCCGCCGCACCGCTGACCGACGCCCTGCGCCAGCAACATGAAACCGGCCGCAACGTGAATGGACTGGTGATTACCGCGCTTGACGAAAAGGGTGCCGCCGCCGGTAAGGGCCTGCAGGTCGGCGATGTTATCCTGGAAGCCGGTCAGCAACCGGTCACCAAAGTCGATGATCTGCAAGCGGCCGTCAACGCGGCCCGCGAGAAAAAACGCGCATCTTTGCTGCTGCTGATCGCCCGCAAGGACGACCGCCGCTTCGTCGCTGTTAAAATCGGCCAATAACGTGCAGCGGGCCGTCGTCATCGGCGGCCCCACGGCCAGTGGCAAATCGTCGCTGGCAGTAAGTCTGGCCGCCGCCTATAACGGCGTGGTCATCAATGCCGACAGTCTGCAGATTTATGACGCCCTCCACATCCTGACGGCGCAACCATCGGCTGCCGAGCGTGCAGCCGTCCCCCATGCGCTTTACGGTATGGTCCATCCTGATGCGGCGATGACAGCGCAAAGCTGGCGTCTAGCGGCGGTGACGGCGATGGAGTCGGCTGCCCACGAGAACCGTCTGCCCATCATCGTGGGGGGTACGGGTTTTTACATCAATACGCTGCTGCAAGGGATGAGCCCGCTGCCAGAAATCCCCGCCACGGCACGGGCGGCGGCCGAGGCGATCTATCACGAAGAGGGGTTAGCCGCACTGCACGCGCGCCTGATGGCGGCCGACCCCCTGGGCACCGCACGGCTGGATGCGCAGAACCCGCAACGATTGATCCGCGCCTACGAAGTCCTCCTCCATACCGGCAAGCCGATCTCTTATTGGCAGGCGCAACCGCGCCAAGGGCCACCCTCCGGCTGGCAATTTTTGACAATCGCCCTCTTGCCTCCGCGCGAGATTTTGCAACACAATTGTGCCGCGCGCATCGACACGATGGTGGCCCAAGGTGCGCTGGACGAAATCGCCGCCTTCAATGCGCGTCTCGCGCATGGCGAGATCAGTGCCACGGCCCCGGTCACCCATGCCTGCGGCTATGCGCCCCTCTCGGCACATCTGCGTGGCGAAATGTCGTTGGATGAAAGCTTGACCGCCATGCTGATCGACACCCGCCAATATGCCAGGCGTCAGGACACCTGGTTCCGCCGCCAGTGGCAGCCGGATATTACCCTGGCCACCGCCCAGGCGGAGAACGTTCAAGCTAACCTAGAAAAATTTCTCGCGCTGTAGCTTTTAAAACAGCTTGTCGATGGCGCCTTCGGTCTTTTTGATCACCGGCACATCGCCGCTGTTGGCCGGCTGGCCGCTGGCGCGGTTATCACGGAGGCGCTCGGCTTCTTTCTTGGCGTCGACTTGCGAGGCGGGCAGATCAGCATCGGTCGGCGCGTTTTCCTCCCAGAAGATCAGCTTGTCGACGACCTTTTGGTTTTCGAGAGCGATATAGCCGTTTTCTTCGGCAATGGTATTCCGAATGCTGGCGTCGGCATTTTGCGCACCCAGTTGATTAAGAAAGACCGCTTCGGCATCGCCGGTCACAACCTCTTGGGCGGGGGCGCCCAAGACAATGGTTTTTGCCTGATTGGAAACAATACTGGCGGCGGGCGCCTCGCCTGTACCCGGGGCGCGCAGGGTATATTCTGGCGGCAGGGACAAAGGGGCGCGTTTGATCACGGTGAATTCATCCGGCGAATGGCGGCCGACACCCAGTTCCTGCTTCACGCTCGAACAGCCCGAGAGTGCGGTCAAAACTGCCAGCACCGTTAAAATATGTTGTTTCTTCATCGCTCTCACCCTTCAGTCTTGGTCGTCTCGGTATGGTGTGGCCGCCAGTTGAGCGCATCAAGCGCCAGCAGCACCGCCCCCACCACAATCGCACTATCTGCGACATTAAAGGCGGGCCAGTGATAACCCGCCACATGCAGATCCAGAAAATCAGCCACCGCCCCAAAGCGCAGGCGATCATGCACATTGGCAATAGCGCCGGCGATAATCAGGATCAGGGCCGCCCGCATCCAAGCATCGCGCGTGCGCGCGAGCCAAACCAGCAGCACCGCCACAATCACCGCCGCCACGCCCACCAGAATATAGGGGTTATCGCCGCCGGTGCCAGAGAAAAGGCCAAAACTGACCCCGCGGTTCCACACCATCACCAAATTGGCAAAAGGGGTCAAAAGCCGCTCGGCAAAATGCGCGGGGTCGTCATAGACGCTCCAATGCCGGACTGTCAGCAGCCAGTCGAAAAACGGGCGCGTTTCGCCGCCGACGCGCAGCAAAACCTCGAAAACCCACCATTTGCTCAGTTGATCTAAGGCGATCAACCCGCTCACCGCCGCAAGTGCCCGCAGCAGCGACGGCCACAGGGCCAGGCGCGAAGCCAAAGAAGACGCAGGAGATGCAGATGTCGTCATGATGCTCGCCGATTTATTTACAGAGACACGGATTGGAACACAGCCCGGGCGGCCTGACAATCCTGTTTCATTTGCGCCATCAGGGCATCCAGACTGTCAAAGCGCGCTTCGGGGCGTAAAAATTTTACCAGCTCGACGGTTATGTCCTGATCATAGATATCCTGATCAAAGTCAAAGATAAATGTTTCCAGAATCGGATATTCTACCGCAAACATGGGACGGATACCCAGATTGGCCGCACCGATGCGCGGGACTGATTCGTGCGGCAAGCGCACCCGTACCGCATAAATGCCCAAGGGCGGCAACGCCAGGCCCACAAGACTTTGATTGGCGGTGGGATAGCCAAGCGTCCGGCCACGCTTGTCACCATGCAAGACCGGCCCTGCGATGCTATGGGCCCGACCGAGAATATTGGCAAGCCCCACCAGATCACCGGCCGCCAGCAATTGCCGTGCCCGGCTTGATGAAAAAACACCCGCCGCATCGCCGACCGGCGTGACCGCGGTGACGCTGAAGCGTCCATCCGCCCGGAGAGTCTCTATGCTACCACCCCGGTCGCGGCCAAAAACAAAATCCTCACCCACCACGATATGGCTGGCACCCAGACCCTGCACAATCACCTTATCAATAAAGGCGGTGGCATCTACTTCGGCCAGGGCCGCTTCAAAGGCCAGCAAGACGACACTGTCGGCCCCGGCCGCGCGCAACAGCCTGGTTTTGAGCGCCGGCGGCGTCAACCGCAGCGGCGCCACCACCGCCCCTTGGCGTGCGGCGAAATATTGACGGGGATGAGGCTCGAAGCTCAGCACCACCACGGGCCTGCCCCGCGCGCGCGCCTGAGCTAAAAGCGCCTGATGGCCGCGATGCACACCATCGAAATTACCGATCACCAGCGTGCAGCCCGGCTGCGGTGTGAGATCAGCAAGAGTCAAAAATCGCGGTGAAGAGCTGTTGGCTATGGTCATGCTGTGCTATCTTAATCAAACTGGCTGCCAATGGGCAATAAGATGGGGAAGCTGATGTTACGTCTTGGTATTTTTATTGTAGTGGCGGCCTTAAGCGCGGCGGCGGCACCCGCTTTTGCCCGCTTCGGGCCCGCTATTTGCAATTGCACCCCGGCGGAGCCCCGCCAGCGTATCGAAATGGCCCATAAAATTTATATCGCGACTGTGCGTGACATCGTCGAACAGACCGCCATGCTGGAACCAGGGCGCGATGACCCCCCGGTTGTTGTCACGCTGGATGTATCGGAAGCTTTCAAGGACGCAGCCCCCCGCACCACCGAGTATGTGCATGACAGCCTCACGCGCGTCACCTGTACGGGTCACGCCTTTGAGAAAGATCAGGAATATCTGGTTTTCGCTTATAAACGCCTGGCCGCGAAATACGAGCATTGGTCGCTGTATGATTTTAAAACCGGCACCTATGGCGTGGGCAGTTTATGCGGCGGCACCAAGCGTCTCAACGATCCAGCGGCAAAAGCGGATATCGCTTTGTTGCGTCAACTCAAACAATCAGGCGACCCGGCCCTCGTGCCGCAGGCGAAGCCCGAGCTTTGACCAGACACTGACCAGGGCGCCGACCAAAGCCTCCAGATCATCATCGCTGTGTAACGGCGTCGCCGTCAGCCGCAGACGCTCGCCGCCGCGCGGCACGGTCGGGTAATTGATCGGTTGCACATATATGGCGTGTTCGGCCAGCAGCATATCGGTTGCGGCCTTGCAGAGCTTAGCATCACCTACAAT
>JAIXUW010000146.1 GCA_027483355.1 Alphaproteobacteria bacterium | reverse complement strand
TCAGAACTATACATTATCATATCTTAAGACAGCTATTGATGGGACTTTAAAGGTTCATTTTGGGTCAGCCCCTCGCGTATGATCATGTCAGAAATCAGGAGAAACACGATGACCAGCGACGCTGCTAAGACAACCAAGCTTACCATGGCTGAAAGACCCATCGATCGTCTTCTTGATGTCATGGCCCATCTGCGTGGACACGTGGATGGCTGCGCCTGGACAAAAAGTCAGACCCATCAGAGCCTGACGCCTTATTTGATCGAAGAAGCCTATGAGACCGCCGATGCGATTGATCTGGGCAAAACCGATGACGTGCTGCGTGACGAGCTTGGCGATGTTTTGCTACAAATCGTCTTTCATGCCGCCATCGCATCTGAACGTGGCGCTTTTGGGTTTGAAGATATTGCCCAGGCGATTGTTGACAAGCTGGTGCGCCGTTATCCGACCATTCTAGGCAATGAGCCGAATACCCTGAAAACGCCCGAGGAAATCGACCGGCGCTGGGAGCAAATCAAGGCCGAAGAACGCGCCGCCAAAGGCATCACAGCTGATTCAAGCATCCTCGATGATATTGCCCACGGTTTACCTGCTTTACAGCGCGCGCAAAAGCTTAAAGCCCGGGCTGTCAAGGATGGTTGGGAATGGCCCGATGCCGCCATGCAGCTTGATAAAATAAGCGAAGAAGTCGCCGAACTGCGGGCCGAGATTGAGCAGGAAAAGATCGATAAGGATCGCGCTGCGGCTGAGCTGGGTGATCTTTTGTTTATGCTGGTTGATTTCGCGCGCTGGCATGGTATTGATGCCGAAGATGCTTTACGGACAACCAATAACCGCTTTGAGCGGCGTTTTCGCTACATGGAAAAGATACTGCGTCAAGATTTTGAGCGCCTGGGCGATGCGCCACGTGACGCGCGCCACGCTGCCTGGAATGCGGCCAAACAAGCGGAAAAAGACAGTGAGCTTTAACGTCGGCTGAGCAAAGACTCGGTCGCGCGGTAAATTTTACGGCACAATTCAGCGGATGATGCCGTCACCAGATAAGATTTGCCGTAGTAAGACGGATCGTAGATTTCGTTTTCGTGGATAACGGTGACGCCCCCCGCCTCGCCGGCAATCAAGACATTGGCGGCATGGTCCCACGGCGTGGCGCGGTTGATGTGGACAACGCAATCAGAGACGCCCGTATATAGATCCATGAAATCATGCAGCGAACAGCGATGATTGACAACTTCCTTGAACAGCGGCCGGATCTTGTCGAAATGCCAAGCCTGCGCCCCGCCACCCTGACAAATTAAATCGGCAAGGTCATTGCCGCGCTGGGCAATTTCTGTTTTCTGACCATCGATAAAAGCGCCGTTGCCCAATTCCGCCATGGCCATGCGATCACCTGGCACGTCATAGGCAAAGCCATGTGTGGTGATGCCGTTTTGCACAAGCGCTAGCAAAATGCCGAATTTACTGCGGTTGTGAGAGAAATTATAGGTGCCGTCAATAGGATCGATCACCCATACGGGTGCGGCCGTTTTAAGACGCTCAAGGACCGTTATATCTTTGGCCACGGCTTCTTCACCGACCACAATTGATCCTGGTAAATAGTCGGTGAGCAGCGCCGTAAAAGCCTTTTCCGAGGCTTCATCAGCAACAGTGACGAAATCGCCCGGATTTTTTTCGCGAATGTCGCCAGCAGCGAGATTTTTAAAGCGTGGCAAAACTTCGGTTGCGGCCACATGGCGGATAATAGCCTCGACTGCCGCCATATCAATTTCTACGGGGCGTGACATAGTCTTTAAGCTTTCCGCTTGGATTTTTTCTTGAGGCGATATTGAAATTGATCTTCAAAGCGATCACGATCCTCGGGTTCAAGCGCCACGGTCAGACGTACCGTCTTTTCAGTATCACGCCGCGCTTGCACCTCGCCGCGCCGATATAGCCATGATACGGCCTTGCCGTCGGCAATGGAAATATCCACCGTATAGGCCTGACGGGTGCTGTTGAGAAGAGAATCGATGGCATTGAGAAGATGATCTATCCCCTCGCCTGTTTCGGCGGAAACGGCGACCAGGTTATCTTTACGCTGACTGCGTGTCACCACCGCTTGGCGTTGATCATCGGGCAGGCGATCAATTTTATTCAAAACCTCGATGACGCGGGGGTCTTGTTCACCGTCAATGCCGAGTTCTTTGAGAATAGCGATGACATCGTCACGTTCGACATCGCTGTAATCCTGGCTGATATCGCGCACGTGCAGAATGACCGTAGCCTCCTGTACTTCTTCTAACGTGGCGCGAAATGCCGCCACCAACTGAGTGGGCAGCGCCGAAATAAAACCAACGGTATCGGAAATGATCGCGTTGCGTCCGCTGGGCATTTCCAGCCCGCGCATCGTCGTATCCAAGGTCGCAAAAAGCAGATCTTTGGCAAAAACCTTGGCGCCGGTCAGACGATTGAACAAGGTCGATTTTCCAGCGTTGGTATAGCCGACCAGGGCGATGATCGGATAAGGCTCTTTGCGGCGACTTTCACGTTGCAAACGACGGTTCTGCTTGACGTGTTCCAGGTCTTCTTTGAGGCGTTTGATACGCTCATCAATCATACGGCGATCAAGTTCGATCTGGGTTTCACCAGGGCCACCGGTTTTGCCAGTACCACCGCGTTGACGTTCCAAGTGGGTCCAGGCCCGTACCAGGCGCGAGCGCTGAAATTCCTGCGCCGCCAGTTC
>JAIXUW010000184.1 GCA_027483355.1 Alphaproteobacteria bacterium | reverse complement strand
TTGGTTTCGTTGATGTGGTTGATCATCGAGGCCAGCGTCGTCGATTTACCCGAGCCCGTCGGGCCCGTTACCAGCACCAGGCCTTTTTTCAGCTCCGACAGACGGCGCATGACCGCCGGCAGGCCCAACTGCTCCATGGTCGGAATTTTAGTGGGAATAACCCGAAAGACAGCAGCCGTGCCCACGCGGTTGGTAAAGACGTTGACACGAAAACGTGCGTTCTCGCCAAAGGAAATGGCGAAGTCGAGTTCAAGATCACGTTCATAGGTTGCACGCTGATCTTCGGTCATGACCGCATAAATCATGCTGCGGATCACATCCGACGTCAGCACATCGGTTTTAACCCGGTGCAGATGGCCGGAAATCCGCACGATGGGCGCGTTGGTGGCACTCAAATGCAGATCGGAGCCGTTGTTATCCAGCGTAAATTTTAAAAGCTCGGTGATGTCCATGGGCTTCCCCTTCCCCTATCCAAGTCTAAAAGCGGTGCGGTCAACAAACCGTTAAAATACATTTTACATACTCGCCGGTATTACCGAGCAGCAGCGCTTCGCCCGCCAGCAAAAATCCTGCAAAGGCCGCAATCAACGCAGGCCCAAAGGGGAATTCAGCCTGGCCGGTCATACGACGCCAGCCCAGCCCCATCAGCGTACCCACGGCCCCACAGATAAAAATAAACAGGGCAAAGCGCATCGGGTCCGGCCCCAGCCAGAGACCCGCCGCCGCCAAGAATTTAACATCGCCCAGCCCCAGCGGATCACGCTGCAGCAGGCGTGTCATGATCAGGCGTAGCAGCAAGAAAAAACCAGCATAGAGAACAGCCCCGCCCAGCGTCCACAATAACAACAGACCCGCATCCGACCACGCCGCCGCTTGGCCATCCAGCGGCAAGAGGCCGGTGATCAGCACGATGGCTAAAACTGCCGTCCCTGCCAAGGCCGCGTTGAGTTTATCGGGCAGTAATTGCCATTCGAAATCGATCGCCATCAGGGCTATCAGGATGGGGGCGGTAAAATAAATCGCCAGGACCGGTACCCCCACCGGCAATAAAAAATAAAAACTCAGGCATAAAGCAAGTGTTGCGCATTCAATACCCAAATAGCGCAGGCCGTAGAATTTTTTACACCCCCGGCAGCGCCCGCGCAGAAAAAGCCAAGACGCTATCGGTATAAGATCAAAAAACCCCAGGGTTCGTCCGCAAGAAGGGCATTGCGAGCGTTCTTGCGTGATCATCGAAATGCTGCGTGGCAAACGATAGGCAAGGGCGGTTGCCAAACTGCCGAGGCAAAGCCCCATGGTCAGGGCCAGATAAAAACCTTCGTCTGCCAGGATGTCGCCGTTGGCGGTCGCGAACGTCATCGACATCAAAAACCTTTCTTACCGACAGACGCTTAGCGCAAATCCGAGAGGCGGCGCTTGATGCTTTCCATCGGCAGGTTTTGGTCAAGGCTGCCGTCCGCGGAAGAACGGATCAATTGACGGTACATATCACCGGCTTCGGTGCGGCGACCCAGCCGATCATAAATGATCGCTTTGTTGTAAAGGACATAGCCGCTATCGGGCTTCAACGCTTCCGCAAGGGTGATATAGCGCAGCGCCTCGTTGAGATCGCCACCATCGCCATAAGAAATGGCCAGCTGGGTGGTGATATCAGCGCTATAGGGATAGACCGAACGCAAAGCTTGCAGCTTTTCGATGGCCATCGCCGGATTTTGTGTTTTCAGGAGGCCCAGCATATTGGTCAAGGCATCCAGGTTTTTGGGGTCTGCCCGCAAGACTTCTTCATACGCTTGCAAAGCCTCGGCATGCTGGCCAATGCGTTGCAGCGCCACGGCCCGGCCCATCAAGACGCGGGTGTCATTGGGAAAGTCCACACGCAGCTCATTAAAGAACTGCAAGGCTGAAGACGCCCGCCCCTCATGCAGAGCGCGCCGCGCCGAGGCCAAGCGTGAATCAAGGCTCTCGGCGCCGCTTTCTTTTTGTACGGTTAGATATTTTTCAGGCAAGGGCCGCACCATCGCCTGTTCAGTCGGCAGGCTTGCCCACAACTCGGCGATTTCTTCCGGGGTGCGTGGCCCCGCATCTTCGGCGGGTGGGATAAGATCAGCATTATCGAGCAATGCCTGCTCGGCATCGCTGGCAGCTATAGCTGCACCATCAAGACTAGGGTTAGCAGCGGGTGAACGGGCGGGCGCCAAAGCAGGATCGCGCGCAGGCACCACGATACCACCCGTGGCCTCACCGGGCGGCGGCATGCTATTGGGCACGGCACCGTCAGCCGCTGCCATGACGGGGGGGGGCGGTGGCACATCGCCAGGCGCACTGCCCGCAGGCACGGGGGGCGCATCTACCACAGCGGTACCAGGGGGCGGCACGGCAGGATTTATCCCCGCTTCCGCATCAATGGCATCTGCAACGGCGGCCGCCATCGGATCAACCGGCTGGCCGGTGACCGGCATGGGTGGCACTCCCGTGACCGCGGCGGTTACATCGGTGGGTTGCGGCATCGGGGGCATATCAGGCATGGGCGGCATCGCCGCGTCTGTCACCAGAGGGGGCGGCAATGTCCCGTCGGTGCCGGGTATCGGTGCCGCACCCGCAAGCGCGGGGTCTTGCGGCAAGGGGATACCCGCGGCATCAACGGACAGCGGCGCATTGGGATCAACCGGCGCTGGCATAGCTACCGCTTCTGGATTCAAGGGCTGCGGCGGTGGTAAAGCGGCAATGGGCGTCGGCTCTTCGCTCATCATGCTAAGGGCGGCGTAGCCACCCCCCAACAACAAGACCAATACAACCAGTAAAATGAATTTTTTGTTGCCACCGGCGCGCGCCGCACCGAAGCCGCGCGCAGGCGCCGCCAGACCATCGCCCGCATCATCGAAACCTGCGTCATCGCTGACGATATCCAGATCATCGCTGCCCAGCCCGTCATTATCTCGCTTACCGCGACCGAAAATTTTCATGACTCATATACCCTTTTGGACTCAGCAATGATGGAAAGAAAGGCCCGCTCGAGGCTGTCTTGGCCAGTGGTCGCGCGCAGCTCGGC
>JAIXUW010000124.1 GCA_027483355.1 Alphaproteobacteria bacterium | reverse complement strand
GTAGATGATGTCCAGCTCCAGCTCCAGGATGGCGACCCAGCGCGGGCTCTTCGTCCGCGCGGGGCGGAGGGCGACCGACTTCAGCGTGTAGGTGTGGGCGTCGTAGTGGTGTTCTGCGGCGAAGGCCGTAAACTGCGTCTTGAGCTCGCGCTCGAACGCCTTCAGAAGCGGGAAGGAGAACTCCATCGTGCTTGTGAAGGGAGGGGGGTGGGTGCTAAAAAGAGGGTGTGGCGCGCGGTTCAATTTTTGGGTTGCTGCGCCTCCCCTTTTTAGTGCCCGACCAGGTCGAGGATGCGCTGCTCAGCGGCGGCCTCCTGCGGCATCAACACGCAGTCTAGATACTCCACGCCGGCCTTGATGAGCTCCGCGGAGGCGGTCGCAGCCGACTCAGGCGCAACAGAGGCCGTGCAGTTGCTGATGATGGTCGTCTTGTAGCCGAGGTCGACGGCGTCCTTCGCCGTGGCGGCGACGCAGTAGTCGAAGGCGAGACCCACCACGTAGACCTCTGTGATGCCCTGCTCGCGCAGAATATTCTCGAGGTCAGTCTCCTCGGCTCGCAGCCAGATGCCATGCGTCTTGAACTCAGCGGAGCCGAAGCCGCTGTAGCTGTCGACATCCGCCTTACAGCCCTTCTGGATGATGCGGTCCGTGGCGCGGACTTGCAGGTCCGGGTGGAACTCAGCACCCTTTGAGCCCTGGACGCAGTGCACAGGCCACATCATCTGCCCGTCCTTGCGCGGCTTGAAGAGCTCCTCGCCAGGGTTGTTCGTGATGAAGCTGGTGTGGTCGGTCGGATGCCAGTCCTGTGTGAGGATGACGAGGTCCGGCTTGAGCGTCTCGCGCAGCTCGTTGATCTCGGGGATGATGGCGTTCGCGCCAGGCACGGCGAGCGCCCCGCCCTCGCAGAAATCATTCTGGACATCGACAATGATGAGTGCCTTCGGCATTTTGGCGGGGCTGTAAGAAAGGGCGGAGGGGTCGCGGCGGGTTCAATTTTCACTCGAACTGCTCCAGCGCATCAAAGCCGTATGTGCGAATCAAGTGATCAACTCGACGTGGCTTGAGCGCGCCGGCAATAATCTCTTGCTTCAGGGTCGTCCACCGCTTCTTGGCAGCTGCCTTGGCGGCCTCCGTGGCTTGCTTCTCCTTGATCGCGCGAGCCCAGCTCATCGTATTGTCGATCTTGGCAGGGAGAGGAGTAGTGAGGCGGAAGACGATCCCGTCCTCACGCGTCTCTCGGACCAGTCGCTCGACGTCAGCCGCCGTCACACCAGGCATTATGATTGCTAGGGCATTCAGGGAGTAGTCGTGCCCCCAATGCATAATCCAGCGGGCCATGTGGCGGTCCATGTTCCAACGCTTGCGCTCAGGAAGCGACATTCTTGTCTTGGTTGAGTCGGATTGTGGGAAGGCGGTTGCTAAAAAGGGTGTTGCGGGCGCGCGGTTAAATTTTCACACACGGCACTCAAGCAGAACAGCCTCCTTCTTGAGGGCCGGCAACTCCCCCGCGGAAGGCTCGATCTTCACCGCATACACGCCACCCGCCACGCCCTCCAGAACCTCCGTGTTGTCCTGCTGGATTTTGGTGACTGTGCCGAGAAGCTTCTGGGTGGACTGCTCCCGAACTTCCATCTGGCGAACGAGCGGGCCCTTCACGACCCGCACCGCCGCCACGATGGGGGCTTGGGTATTGAAAACCGCGAACGGAATGACTTCGACAATGGCTGTCATTTTGTAGGTGCTGAAAAGGGTGTGGCGCTGGGGCGCACAATTTTCACGACGACCCCGTGTCACAGTAGCCCTCGCGCTTCAGAATTTTATTCATCTCGCTGTAGGGCTTGAGGGTCTTTGCGTAGATGAAGTTGTTGGCGCGGCGGTCGTAGTAGAGGCCCGCCCCGCAGCCGCGCGTCAGCACAAGCATCTTAATAGCATCTGTGCGCGAGGGAAGGCGGAGGCGGAGGTAGCCATGGCCGAGGTTGAAGCGGAGCTCGGGCGTGTCTTGGCGCCCTGGCATGGCGCGGATGGCGTTCTGCCACCAGAGGGGGTCGCGCAGCGACTTGCGCACGACGATGGTCTTGGACGTTGAACGCTCCCCATCGGGAAACTTCTTGGACGGCGGCTCGATGGTGGTGGAGATAGCCTGGATCTCGTAGTTCGTTCCACTGTAGCCGTCGCCGCGGGCCTTCGCTGACTCTAGAGTATTGTAGGACTCGGTGAGGCAGGCGAAGCCCTGGCCGGCAGACGGCTGCTCCGGATACAGATACAGCTTGTACTCGATTGTTGTCTTGGACATTCTTCAGGGTGCTAAAAAGGATGTGGGAGCGGGCGAGTTCAATTTTACTAGTCTCACGTGTGCGTATGTGTTGTGCAGAACTCATACCCCTCGGTGACCATGTTCATACAGGGTTCGCCCCGTTTGGTCAGTGCTTTACATTCGTAGTAGATCTCATGTGCGGAGTAGACCTTGAGCCAGTCTGGGCGAGGTGCAACACGCACGTATTTATGGCTACCAGTCTTTGGAGAGCCCCTGCTGCGCCAATAGATGGTGCCGCGGAACTCTTCAATCTTATCCACCATCGTATCGGTGTCCGCCATGGAGATCACGAATGGGGCGACGAAGAGGAAGTAGAGAGGGCTGTGCCAGAGAGAAAGGGCCAGGAAGTAGAGGGTCAGCATTTTGTCCACACTTCTCTTCGGGTTAGGAATGGAAGGGGTGTACCAAAAAGGGGTGCATTCGGACCAGTTCAATTTTTACCTACAGTGCGGTCAGCCAGACCGCGCGCGCGGCCGGCTCCAGCACGCCATTCTCCGTCAGCAGCCGCTCGCCGGCTGCCTGCTTCTCTGCCACAGTTTGCTCGCTGCGACCCAGGGCAGCAAAGGCATCGCCCAGGCGCTCATTCAGGCTGCGCGGGTCCACGGGCTTGATGCCCAACACGACCTCTTCGAAGCCAGCAAAGGCGTTCAGGACGCGGGCGAAGCGGCCGACCAGGCAGTAACGCTCGCCGTCCTTCAGCTCCTCCAAGAAGCGCCTATTGAGCGCCACACGGTGTTCGGCCGGTGCGGTGGTGATGCGGTCTATGGCCAGGACAAGAAGATCTGCCAGGGCGATTGTCCCCTTGCTGCCGTCTGCCCACTGCGTCTCCACCGCGTAGCGGTTCCCCGCCCTGATGTCGCCGATGCAACGAAAAAAGGCGTGGTCGAGAACCAGAGGCACACGCGTCCACCAGCCCCTATCCACCCTAAAGAGGTTACAGATGCGCTGGCCCAGGGTGAGCTTGACCTTGAACTCGGGCATCTCGGAGTAACGGTCAAGCGTCTCTATCAGGCACGGAATCGTCATGTGACGGCGGGCCAGCGCGTCCAGGATCGGCTTCTGGCCCTGGTTCACCTCACGACGGTGGACGTTCTGAGCGTCTTGGTGGATGGGAACAGGACCAATACGGCCGATACGACGATTGGCGTCCGCAATGACGGCCTCCGCCTCCTGGATGACGCCTGCTGCCCGCGCACGAGCCTCTTGAGCCTGACGGATATGAGGAAATCTGCGGAGTTGAGCCGCCTGATGGACCGCCGCGCGCCAGTTCTCCTCCTCCTGAAGACGCTGGGGCACGATGAGGCGACGGCGCTCATTTTCAGCCGCCGTGAGACCGATGTGCTGGGCGCAGCAGGTGGAGCCGACAGCAGCCTGACGACGGCACTGGAGGCCCTGAAGAGTGAATGCGGCACACTGAGGCATTTTGCTCGTTAGTCTTGCTCGTGTGAGGAGGAAGGCCGGTGCTAAAAAGGGTGTTGTGCGGGCTAGTTCAATTTTGGTATGGCATCACAGTCGCCTTCCTCCGCGCCTCCCAGCGGTCCGCGCAGCCGCGCGTCGGCATTCGCCACTCTAAGCGCTTGAAGCCGAAGAAGCAGGCGCCGAGATGCGCCTCATACGCTGCCGTCGCGCGCGACCGCGTATGGACCAGAAGCTTCAGCTCCTCCATCACGAGCTGGAGCCGGTTGAATACGTCTCCGTGGCTCAGAAGCTCTTGTGTGCGGCGGACGCGTGCTTCCATTGTGGGGTTGGTAGCTGCTATATCCGGGTGGGTTGCGGATGAATTTTATCCGGCGGGGCGGCGGGCGCTTATTCGACACGCGTCATACTCACGAAGTGCACAGAGGGCCGGATGCCGCACACACCACTACCGCCGCTTGCGCAGCGCCAGCCAGGGTCGAAGGGCGGCAACTGGAAGTTCCAGTTGGCGCCGCGCGGGTCCTTGAGAGGGAGATAGCCGGTCATGAGGTAGCTCTCCTCCTCGATGTGTGTATCCTCGCAGTCACTATCATCTTCCTCATCGATGCCCGAGCAGTAGCCGTCGTGGTTGCGCTCTGTAGCCCGGACGATGACGCGGATGTAGGGGGGCTTGAGAGGAGATTCCTCATCGTCCTCGTCATCACTGTCTACACAAGTGCGCGTGAACTTGCCCGCCTCCCACCAGGTCGGCGGCTCGTTGCGGCGCTTACGAGCAGCAGCGCGCTCGGCCTCCATCGAGAGAGTCAAGATGTCGACTTGGACCTCTGCCTCGCGCGTGCGGAAGTGTGCGGTGAACTCGGGGTCCAAGTAGCCAGCGGAGGCGCGCAGGGCCATACTCTGGTCACGCAGTTCATGCTCCGTATACGCTAGAGGCTCCACAAGAATGGGCCAGGCGGCAGCGGCCTCCGCCCACGTGCTGAAGAAGACGTGGGGGGCAAGAGCCTGTGCGAGCTCGAACTTCGTCAGGCGGGCGGTGCCACTGAGACCAATCTTCTTGGCAAGGACACGAAGCTGCTCGACGGTGTTCTCCACGAGGTTCTTGTTCAGCGTGTATTGGCGTGTGGTGCCCTGTTGAACCAGCGTGAAGGAGAAGGTGCCGGCGGCATTCGCCGGCTGGTGAGGAATCTGGAGGCTGAGTGGCATCTTGTCCGTGTGAGGGAAAGGGTGCCGGTGCTTAACAGGAGTGGTTGAGTTGCCATTCAACTTTATGTAGCGCCTACCGGTAGTCAAAAATTGAGGAAGACAGTTACGTAGGAGCAGCCTTTACAGCATGAGTCAGGATACAGGCAAGTTCCGCACTAATCTTGCAGATAAATACTACACGAAACCGTCTGTCGCGCGCGAATGTGGGGAGCGCCTGGTAGAGTATCTCGGTGCCGCTCTGACTGCAGATAGCGAATGGATTGAGCCGGCCGCTGGAAAGGGGGCGTTCGTAGATGCTCTTCGAGCCGTATGCCCCCCTGCAAAGAGCATCGCGCTCGACCTCTATCCTCCACCAGGCTCCACAGCTCAACAGGCAGATGCGCTCTGCTGGACGGCGCCAATCGGCAGCGGGCCGCGCGTCGTCTTCGGGAATCCGCCGTTTGGGCGCCAGTCCACACTTGCGCGCAGATTTATCCAGCGAGCGGCGGAGGTGTGGGAGGCAGATTGGATTGCCTTCATCCTTCCGAGGTCGTTCTCGAAGCCCAGCATGCAGAGCGCATTTCCGCCGAACTATCATCTCGTCGTGACAGAGGCGCTAGCCTCCAACTCCTTTGAAGTGGATGGCGCAGTGCACGATGTTCCCTGTGTCTTTCAGGTCTGGGAGCGGCGGCTCGAGGAGCGGGAGACGACTGAGAAAGAGGCGCCTGCGTTTGTATACGTCAAGAAGTCGGAGGCGCATCAGCTTGTAGTGAGACGTGTGGGTGTATACGCGGGGCGCGCATATGTCCCTGAGGCTGGAAAGGAGTTCTCAGACCAGAGCCACTACTTCATTCGGCTGCCGGCTGGCGCGGCCGCGGGTGCGGTATCTGAAAAGATGTGCGCGCACGTCTTTCCCAGCAACACGACGGGTCCGCGCTCACTATCCAAGGGGGAAATCACTCCTGTTCTGAATGGGATTCTTCAGAGCTTGTCGACGGGCGGCGGCGCTGGCGGGCT
>JAIXUW010000149.1 GCA_027483355.1 Alphaproteobacteria bacterium | reverse complement strand
TCGCTGATCTGCTGAAGATATTGATGGTCGAGCTGTGGGATGGCATGGGCTAGCGCTTCAAAGTCATTGAGCAATAGCAGATCATCGATTTCCAGGCTTTCTTGTAATGCGCCCGCGCTGAAATTCCAGGCTGCATGGTTGACGAGCTCGATATTGTCCTGACCAGGAGTGAGCGTTGCGGCAATTGACAGCGCTGCCTGCTTGACCGCGATATTTTTAGTGGCCAGATAATGGCGGATGGCTGTATGCAGTGATGGATAATCGCCCGCGCGATATATTTCGGCTTGATGAATGCCCGCATTATCCGCTAGTGCGAAGCGTGCATGGGTACCGCCGATGTCTGCCACCAGATACATCAGCGGCCAGCCTCAACGGCGTTGCCGACTTTGCGTGCGCGCAGGGTTTTATCGATGTCGATACCCCGCAATTGGCCCGCTGCGGTTAGCAACCGCCAGGCGGCCATCAGTTGCAGATAGCCGTCAAAGCCCGCACAGCGCGGGATCTGCAAGGTCGGGAAAGGGGTAGCAAAGCTGGCAATGGCGATGACTTTCAGCCCGACGCCGTCTTGCAGAACGCTTTGATAGCGGTCAATTTCGGCGGCAAAGGGCTCGATCAAAATGACGCAATCGTCGGCGGCCATGACTTCTTCGATGCCATGCAGCACATAGGTGCCTTCGAGATAAAGACTTTTAATGCGGGTAATTTCGCAGCACTTCAGGGCAATTTCTTCGGCAACACCATCGTTGCGTCCGGCCACATAGGCGGTATTGGCTGCGGCTAAAGCCTCTGCGCTGCCGGGCGGCAGGGGCATGATCAAAATAGCCTGGGCAAGATCGGCGGCCTCAGCCAAGCGCGGGGGGTGGAGGTCTTCGGCCAGTGAATGCAACAGCAGGGCTTGTTCGATGACGCTTTTGCTGGCGGCCACAGCGGTCTCTGGGCCGCAGCGCAGGATAAGGCTATCTTGCGCCGCGCGGGTGAGGGGTGTATCAGCATGGGCGGTGATCGACTGTACCGGGTGGGTATCCGCCAAGGCGACGGCTTCGCGGGTCTGGCCGCTGTTTGATAAGACGATGGTGAGATCGTCGGCAGCGGGATATTCGGCGGCTTCGCGCGCACCGGCCGTGGTTACGCTCAACGGCAGGCCCAGTTGTCGTGTCCGCGCGATCAGGTTTTTGGCTGGAAAAATACGGCTGGAACCCTCGCCGCTGATCAGCAGTTGACGGGACGTTTGCCACAACTGCCGCCAGGGGGCGGTACGGGTGGTATCAAAACCACGGATCAGATCGGGCACGGCCGCCATTTCACGCAGCAGCGCAAAAGGGGCATCGGGTGCGGGGGGGCAGGGATGCACGGTCATGGGCGTCTCGTTTAAAAGCTTGGCGGTCGGGTCCGGCTATTATAGGCTTTGATACGAACCGCGCCTAGTCCGCTTTGAGAGGGCTGTTATGCATTTATGTATTGTCTCGCCGCATCTGGATGACGCTGTCTTGTCGTGCGGCGTGCGCATGCAGCGCGTGCGGGCGACGGGTGGCCGGGTCACGGTGATCAATATCTTCACCGCCGGTAACAATGCGGCCGCGCGGCGCGCCGAGGAGCAGGCGGCGCTGGCTGTGCTGGGGGCCGAGGCGGTCTTTCTTGATGAATGGGATGCGCCGGAGCGTGACCCGCGTTATCAGGACGTGGCGGAGATTTTTACGGGCGATCTTGCCCCTGTTCCCCCTGCTTTCATCGTCCATATTGCTGAACGTCTGCGTGGTCTTTTCGCGGACGCTGATGAAGTTTTGCTCCCGCTGGCGGCGGGGTTTCATATCGATCATTGCATCGCCCATGCGGCGGGGCGTCATTTGGCGATAACTATGCCGCAGCTGCCCCAAAGCTATTACGAGGATAGGCCCTATAGTCTCTGGTCAGGGATGTTGCAGGCACGCATGAATATGATCGGCTGCAGAACAGATCTGCCCGTGATCACGCCAGAGGAAATGACCGCACGCAAGGTTGATTTCCATTTCGTCAGTGGCGGCGGCAAATTTCCCAGCCGGGTTAATGCGGCAAACCTCTTGCCGCCAGCGTCTTTTGCCCTGCACGGCGAAGCCCGTGATTTAGTGGCAAGCGATGCTGAAATCGCCAAGGTCTATGACAGTCTTGCCCATTACACCAGCCAGATGCCGTATATTTATCCGGATCGGGCGACGTTCCTGCAGGAAAATCTGGCGCATGAAAGCGCGCGTAGCGGTCGCGCCGTCTATGCGGAGCGGTCCTGGCGTTTGTCACCGGCGGCCTGAGCTTTCAGCGCAGCGTGGGTCAATAAGACGACCGATTGATCGGGTTGCAGGGTTTCCGTGACGATAAACAGCTGATAGCAGATGTCTTCATAGCTGAAGCCGGTTATGCCGTCCTCGGCCAATAAAAATTCGACATAGCGAATAGCGCGATCAATGAGCTTGTTGTTGCTGGGTTTGACCCAGGTCATCACGTTGCTTTCAAAACGACCGATGCGACCCATCACCAGCGTCGAATGGGCATTGAGGAGGATTTTCAGCAAGAGATGTTCGTGCAGGGGATGCAGGCCGGTGACATCCAGCTGGCGTTCGATGTCATTCAGTTTAAGGGTAATGTCATTGCCCGTGCGGGTGATGATAAAGCGGTGCAGATTATGCGGCGCGGTCAAGGTCTGGCGTTGCGTCAGGGCGGCGGCACTGAAATCAAAACCCAGCAGACGGTCGTGGCCGGCAACGGCACGCAACTCGGGCCATTCGATGGTGATGGGGTCGCGTAGCAATAGGGCGCGCCAGGCCGCATCAGTGGTGGCGGCTTGGGGTAGACGCAGATAAGACAGCGAAGGTTTGCGCTCGGGGTTGTTCTGGTTTTCAAAACCCAGCACCGAAAAGGTCGGGGCGCGTTCGGTCGTATCGGTCAGAATGGTTATACCGTGGTCGACGGTTTCGTAGAGCAGAAAGTCGCCCTTTTGATAAAGGCGCGATTCTTCCTGTGTGAAAGTCGCCAGCAGTGTGGCGGGGGTGCGTTGCAGTGCGGCCAGCAAGTCCTTCGTCTGGGGCGGCGGCAGTTTATCGGTGGCGGTAAAGAGTGCCTCACCGGCGGCCAGCATCAAGACGGTGGATGCTTGCAGCCGCGTGCTGCCCGACAAATACATCGGGCCGACATCAAGGCAAATGCTGTGAATGCGGGTATCGGCAATGACCCGGCGCGAGCGTTCGACCTGCAGGGTCAGCAAATCCTCTGGGTTACAGTAAAGAAAAAACGGCGGGCGCGAGGAGAGACGGGCGGCTTCTTCGGTAGCGCCAATCACCGACGGTGTCTCGCCGCCTTCGGTGGTGGAGACCAATAAGTCATGCGGGCCAAAGCCGATTTCGCGCAATTGCTGCGCGCCCCATTCGGGGTGGTCTTCGAAACTTTCGATTGAATGGACCAGAGCCAGATCGCCGCCACTCATAAAGCCCAGTACACGGTTGGCCATAGCCGGGTTATCGCGATGCACATAGCGCCACAGATAATCGAGGGAGATCGACAAACGTCCGGTTGCGCCACAGCCATAAAAGAAAATACGGTGACCTGCTGCCAGCGTCTCTTGCATCGCTTGCGCAAGGGGAGCCAACCGTGGTGCATAGCCAAGCATTTTTTCCAGGACGTCCACGTCGATGTCATGCAAAAGCGTCAGTGCGGCGTCAACATCGCTGCGTGCCAATTGGGCGAGATGGCCGGTGCGGGGGTGGCGTGCCTCGGTCGGCAAGCGGCCCAAACGAAAGGCATCGGCCACGGCCAGAAACGCATCGGCCTTTTGACGAGGGGTTTGGGGTGGGGGAGGGGCGTCGTGCATAAAAAAAACCGCAAGAAGTGTTTGACCGAATTTACGCTATCACCGCCGCCCCCGCAGGTCCAGATGGTAAGTAAAAACAAGCGCTTAATAAAAGTCATGCCTGTTTTTTCACTCTTAGCGCTTGAAATCGCTGCCGAATAGGGCGGTTTGGTTTTTTGGCCGGTGGCGGGTTTTATTTATGCAGCAAAAAGCGCGCTCGTGCGTTCATGCAACAGATAGGACCACGACATGACTCTCATCCCTTTTACGGCCTTTAAAATGCGCCGCCGTTACCAGATCACGCTGATTGTCTTGGTGGTGATCGCCATCGGCTTGGTGGCGGGGCGTATTTACCTACCTTTTTGGGTGACCGACCACGTCAACCGGCAGATTGCCCAACTCGAAGGCTATGAGGGTGCGATCGAGGGGGTGGGCATCAGCCTGTGGCGCGGTGCCTATCAGATCCATGGCCTTGATATTTATAAGCGCGGCGGCTTGAAAGAGCCGTTCGTGGCGGCCGAACTGGTCGATTTTTCCGTAGCCTGGCGGGCCTTGCTGCGCGGGCACATTGTCTCGGAAGTCGACATCTATGACATCAACATGAATTTCGCCAAAAGCCAAAGTGGTCAAGGCGGCGGCTTTGGTGCATTCGTTACCTCGCTGGCACCTTTTGATATCAACCGTCTTGAAGTGCACAGCGGCCGCGTCGCCTATTTGGATTACAGCGCCAGCCCCGATGTCAATCTTTTCATCACCGATATCAACGGTACGATCACCAATCTGCGCAATGTTGAGGATAAAGCGGGGCAGTTACCCTCGCAGATGAACGTCACCGGCACATCGATTGGTCAGGGCCGTTTGAATATTGCGGGTGATGTTAATATTCTGCGTGACGTCCCCGACTTTGATGTCGAGGTAAAGCTGGAAAACGCGCAGTTGCCAGCCTTTAATGCTTATACCCGCGAAGCGGCGGCCATCGACTTTGACCGTGGCAGCGCCAGCTTTTATTCGGAACTGGCGGCAGCTGACGGCCACCTGACCGGCTATGTCACGTTTATCGCCGATGAAGTCCGCATGATCAATTTAAGTCGTCAGGATAGTGTCTTGAACGCGGTATGGGAATCACTGGCGGCCAGCTTCATGACGATCTTTAAAAATCATGGCAAAGACCAATTTGCGCTGCGTGTGCCGATCGAGGGTAAAATCGATAACCCGCAGCAGGGCACCTGGGCGGCTTTTCTGAGTATTTTCAGTAACGCATTTGGTAATGCTTTCCCGCGTAATACCGATGGAAATATTAATTTCACCGACGCGCTGGAGAAATCGCAGAGGGAATAATGAGATATCAGGGACGAGAAAGCTAAAAAGCGGGAACTGCTGCCTGACGTTGCCGTTTGTAGGCATGGATAAGAGAAGAGAGCGCCCCCCGCGTTACGCGACCGCGCCCCGGGGCGATCTGACTTCTCTTGTATTTGAACCCCAGAGAGTAAGGATTAATCCAATGAAAGCCAAAACTGTTCTCGGCGTCTCACTCGCCGCTTTGTTAATTGCTTCAACCCCTATTCTGGCGGGGGCTGGCTCTGGCGGCGGTAGCGGCGGCACCAGTGCGGGTGCCAGTGCCGGCGCGTCAGGCGGCGGTGCGAATACCGCGGGCGGCGGTTCGGATCGCGACACCACCGGTACGGGTGCGGCAGGTAATACGACACTGGGTGCCGGTACGGCTGGCGCAGGAGGCGCTGTGACGGGTGCAGGCTCTATCGGCACCACACGTCCCGGTATGGCAACGGGCGGCGCGAACGCCACCCGCACCGGCATGGATAATGGCTCGCCCAACGCCACGCGGGCTGGGATGGATGCGCAGGGTGACCTGGGTGTCACCGGCGGTAGTGCGGC
>JAIXUW010000243.1 GCA_027483355.1 Alphaproteobacteria bacterium | reverse complement strand
GGATGCTGCCCGATTGGCTGTGGCAGAACTGGATCACCGATTACGGCGTCGACACCGCGCTTGATATTGCCGCCGCCATGCTCGATGACGCCCCGGTTGATTTCAGCTTGCGCGATATGTCGCCCGACAGCGTGGCGCGCTGGGCCGTTGCGCTGGAAGCCGCGATTTTACCCAATGGTTCGCTCCGCAAAGCTTCGGGGGGATTTATTCCCTCGCTCGAAGGCTTCGATGCGGGCGCCTGGTGGGTACAAAGTGCGGCGGCGGCATTACCAGCACAGGCCTTGGCGGTGCAACCCGGTATGACCGTGGTCGATCTGTGTGCCGCACCCGGCGGTAAAACCGCTCAACTGGCAGCGGCCGGTGCCCGCGTCATCGCCGTTGACCGTTCGGCCCCGCGTATGAAGCGTCTCCACGACAATATGACGCGATTACAGCTTGATGTTGAAGTCGTAATCGCCGACGGCGTCAGCTGGCAGCCGGCCGAACCGGTCGACGCCGTGTTGCTCGATGCGCCCTGTTCGGCCACCGGTACGCTGCGCCACCAGCCCGATGCACTCTGGCTCAAGCAACCCGCCGATCAGGACAAGCTGGCCCTTTTGCAGCAGAAATTATTGCGCAATGCCTGGGCCATGTTGAAACCGGGCGGGGCCGTGGTCTATTGCACCTGCTCGCTGCAAAAAACCGAAGGCGAAGATCAGGTCGCACGGTTCCTCGCCGAGACGCCGGATGCGCAGCGCCTCCCCATTGAGATGCCGCAACTGGTCGAAGCGGTGACGGCAGATGGCGATCTCCGCATCCTGCCCCAGCACTGGCGTGACCTCGGCGGTATGGACGGCTTCTATATTGCGCGGCTGGCTAAGTGAGATTAATGGCCAGTATTTCTTAAAATAGCCTTTGCTTCCTTGATGTCTATTTTGGCGTTGTGCCCATGTTTTTGTAACAAGTGTAAAAGGTTTGAACCATTTAATAAACTTATTGGCTTCCCTTTTGCAAATTCGTAGGAATCCGGCCCATACTCTGCCGTAGTCACCAGGATGCCTTTAGTGGCTCCTTCGCTCATGACGGTGCCATACAAATCTCTGACCGCAGATACACCAACCGTGTTTGTATAACGCTTTGCTTGAATAACAATTTTTCCACCACGAATTGGGTCGGGGTCAAATGCTATAGCATCTACGCCCCCATCAGCAGAGGCCTGTGTGATTTTCACTTCTCCGCCATTTGAGGAAAATTCTCTTTCAAAAATTTCGCGAACGAGGTGTTCGAAGTCTTCCCAAGGCATCGCAGCTATATTTAGCGCGTCATCTAAACGATGCGCGACATCATAATGCGCTCTAAATCTTTTATCAGTTTTATCTAGCTCTAGTATTGGTTTTATCGCTACCATCGCACTGAGCTTTGAACTGCCGATTCCTTTTAATGACTTAAAACATTCTTTAAAGCTTTTGCTGGAAACGATTCCCTTGAGGTTAATTTCTTGAAAAACGTCTTTAGTGGCTTGTACTGAAATAATGCAGGTTTTCTCCTCGTGTCCGGTTGAGGGGTTGGTATCAATGACGTATCCGTTAAAGGATATAGTCTGTAGAGCATTGACACTATCAGCTTCATAAAGTTCGTGCAGGGTGCGAAGAGCTATTTGATAAATGGCGCTGTCATAAAGCTTCGCAATATTTTGTTGGCTTAGTCTTTTTTCTTCAGTGGCTCCTTTTGATTTGATGTAGCGGTAACCGGATATGTTGGGCATATCGGTTAGGGCGGGCAAGCGGTAGTCAACAATTAACAGCCCATTGTCATTGCTATACTGGAGATCAAAGTCGCGAGGTAGCAAATCCGAATATTGGGAGTTGTTTAAAACCATCTCGTTATATTCGGCAACCGCATCATTATCTTTTGAAGCGTAGAGTTCATACTGCCCATCGATTTCGCGGTTAAAAGCACTCATAAGTTCTTCGTGCTCGATGCGTTTGGCCTCCCAAGCTTCTTTTATTTTTTTGAAATCGTTTTCTCGTGCGGCATTCTGAGTTGATCTTATAGTGTTTTCCAAGGCGACCGCCTTACACATTAAGTCATAGCTTTCTTGTTGCCTTTTCTGAATCTTAGATGATCTACCTAACGCTTTGTCGAGCCAGCCGATAGTTTTAAAGAAATCAGCTTTTTGGGGCTCGGGAAGTGTTTCAAGGTACTCGACGCTTTTAGGACAGCCGTTTTTTTTGTCGGTATTTATGTAGCCCGGATATGAGGCCGCTCTGTCAATAAAAGCCTCTTTTTGTTTGAGTGTCTCCCAGTTGATTGCATCGTTTACAGACAAGGTATGTTCGAGGATATTTTCAATATCTTGAATTTTTTTTAAAGCCGCTTGGGTTTGTCTATCTGCGGTTTTTTCGCTTTTATGCCAGGCATCTTGTAGGAGATGTTTCTCCCACTTTTCTTTCCAGGCCGCGTTTTGATTGTGTATTTTTCCCATGAGGGCGTCATAGTCGGGCGCATGAAGGTGCTTGTACTCATTAAGTCCTGTATGATGAAGGTCTACTTTAAATCCAGAGTGCTTGCCTGTGGATGTGAACTTTTTGTTTATTCCGTTGCTCTTTACTAATGGTTCCATGTTCGTCAAACCTAAATTGGATGATTTTTAATGAATAGGCATCTTAGCCGGGGTTCTCTCATGATGCTATCTGTTGTAAGTCGGGCAAGCTGCCGCTGACAAAAATTACCTAAAGCCCTGGGCTTTTTGCAACTTTTGATCAAATAGCCATTGCCCGATTCGCGGGCGTTTGTTATAAATGCCTTATGAGTCAACGGGTTCGCATCGCTCCATCCATCCTTAGTGCCGATTTCGCCCAGTTAGGGGCTGAAATCGCGGCGCTTGATGTGGCAGGGGCCGATTACATACATCTGGATGTCATGGACGGCCACTTTGTGCCGAACCTGACCTTTGGCCCGCCGGTGGTGGCGGCGTTGCGCAAAACCACCAAAAAAGTTTTCGATGTGCATCTGATGATCTCGCCGGTCGATAGCTTTGTTCAGGCCTTCGCCGATGCCGG
>JAIXUW010000228.1 GCA_027483355.1 Alphaproteobacteria bacterium | reverse complement strand
GTCCAGAATTCGCGCAAGACGGTTTTCCAGGCGACTTCACCGGCCGATACCTGATCGAGCTGCTCTTCGAGGTTGGCGGTGAAGTTGTATTCCACGTAGCGTTGGAAGAAATTGGCCAAAAACGTGGTGACGATACGGCCGCGGCTTTCGGGGATAAAGCGGCGCTGATCGAGCTTAACGTAATCGCGGTCCTGCAGCACTTGCAAAATGGACGCGTACGTCGACGGCCGGCCTATACCCAGTTCTTCCATCTTCTTGACGAGGCTTGCTTCGGAATAGCGCGGCGGCGGTTGGGTGAAGTGTTGATGCGGTAAAACATCTTCAAGGCGCAGGCTGTCGCCTTCTTTCAAGGGCGGCAGGCGGCGTTCTTCGTCGGCGGCATCCTTGTCTTCATCTTCCATGTCTTCGCGATAGACTTTGAGGAAACCTTCGAAGGTGACGATCGAACCGGTGGCGCGCAGCACCACTTGGCCGTCCTTATTGGCGATATCGACGGCGACCTGATCGAGGATGGCCGATTCCATCTGGCACGACACGGTGCGCTTCCAGATCAGTTCATAGAGTTTCGCTTCGTCTTCGGACAGGTATTCCATGACGCTTTCGGGCGTGCGGTGGATATCGGTCGGGCGAATGGCCTCGTGCGCTTCCTGGGCGTTTTTGACTTTTGATTTATAGAGACGCGGTGATTCCGGCAGATATTCGGGGCCGTATTTGTTTTTGATCAGCTGACGGGCGGCGGTGATGGCCTCCCCGCTTAAGGTCACGCCGTCGGTACGCATATAGGTGATGAGACCGGATGTTTCACCGTTGATCTCGACACCTTCGTACAGACGCTGCGCGGTACGCATGGTCTTGGTGGCGGAAAACCGCAGTTTACGCGAGGCTTCTTGTTGCAGGGTCGAGGTGATAAAGGGCGGGTAGGGGTTACGCTTGGCCTGGCGCCGCTCGATGCTGGCGACGGTGAAATTTTGCCCTTTGATACGATTGACGGCATCGGTTGCCATCGCCTCGTTCTTGAGGGTCATTTTCTCTATCTTGCTGCCCGCCAGTTGGGCGAGGCGCGCGGTAAAGGTTTTGCCTTCGCCCGTCGTCAGTTGCGTGTCGATCGACCAGTATTCTTCGGCCGTGAAGGCTTCGATCTCGGCTTCGCGTTCACAGATGAGGCGCAGGGCCACCGATTGCACGCGGCCCGCCGAGCGCGAGCCCGGCAATTTCCGCCACAAGACGGGCGACAGGGTAAAGCCTACCAGATAATCCAGCGCCCGGCGCGCCATATAGGCATCGACCAGGTTACTGTCGACATCGCGCGCATGGAGGAAGGCTTCTTGTACGGCGGATTTGGTGATCTCGTTGAATGTCACCCGACGGATGGTGACTTTGTCAGCAACGTGTTTTTCTTTGAGGTATTCCTGCACGTGCCAGGAAATGGCTTCACCTTCCCTGTCCGGGTCAGTGGCGAGAAAAACGTTTTGCGCTTTTTTGGCGCGGGCCAGGATATCGCTTAAGGGGCGGTGCGAGCGTTCGCCAATTTCCCACTGCATGGCGAAGTCGGCGTTGGGATCGACCGAGCCATTCTTGGGCGGCAGATCGCGCACGTGGCCAAAGCTTGCCACCACGCTGTAATCCGCGCCCAGATATTTGTTGATCGTTTTCGCCTTGGCGGGTGATTCAACAATCACCAAATTCTTCGCGGTCATGGCGGTCCTTATTCAAAGGGGGCACACATTAATAATAGTGTGCGTACTGATACTAGATCAGGTTTAGCTTATTTCCGGCCTGCCGTTCAATACGTCCCGCCAGCTCAAGCGCCAAAAGAATTGTCAGAACGTGGGGAATCGGCGCATTGAGGGCGCGAATGAGTTCATTCTGGTCAATCGGCGTGCGGCTGAGGTTTTCCAGAATTTTATCGCGCAAGGCTTCATCACCCAGCGCCGCCGTATCCAGGGGCACCGCGTTGGCATCCCCCTGCCAGCCGCGCGGGTCTTCGTGCAGGCCACGGTTACGCAGCGCATCCAGGCTGTGCAGCACATCGCCAAGCCCCGTGACAATCTGCGCCCCGTCGCGGATCAAGCCGTTACAGCCTTCTGACCGCGGATCCAGCGGCGAGCCGCCCACCGCAAAGACTTCACGGTTTTGCTCCATCGCCATCCGCGCCGTGATCAGCGAGCCAGATTTGGCCGCAGCCTCCACAATCAACACGCCAAGCGATAGGCCCGAGATGATGCGGTTACGGCGCGGAAAGTGGCGCGCCAGCGGCTCGGTGCCCACCGGGCTTTCGGCAATGATGCAGCCCTCGGTCTTGATACGGTCATAGAGGGGTTTATTTTCGGGCGGATAGATCACATCAATGCCACCGGCTACAACGGCCACGGTGCCAGTTTCGAGTGCTGCCGTATGCGCGGCGGTGTCGATGCCGCGTGCCAAGCCTGAAACAATAGTATAACCCGCTTGACCAATCTTGCGCGCGAAGTCTTCGGCCAGTTTACGCCCCGCCAGCGAGGCATTGCGCGCCCCGACAATACCCAGGGCTGGTTTAGCCGCGAGGGCAGGGTTGCCCAAAACGGTGATGACGGGCGGTGCGTCGTCAATCTCGGCGAGCAGCGGCGGATAATCTGCCTCGGCCCGTATAATCAAGCGCCCGCCTGTTTTTTCGACAGCCGCCATTTCTTTTTCGGCATCGGTCTTGTTGGCGGCGATAAAATTGGTCTTGCCGCCAGCTTTCGCCAGATGGGGCAGCGCGTCAAGGGCGGCGGTGGCGGTGCC
>JAIXUW010000139.1 GCA_027483355.1 Alphaproteobacteria bacterium | reverse complement strand
ATCGTCGATGCCAAAGGCAAGCTGGTCGGTCAGGTGGGTGAAGGTAACCGCAAGGATATCCGCAACGCCGTCGAAGCCGCCAAAAAGGCCGCCGGCTGGTCATCGACCGCCCACCATAGTCGTGCGCAGATTTTGTATTACATCGCCGAAAATCTTTCGACCCGTAGCGATGAATTCAAAAAGCGCATCGTCGCCCAGACCGGTGCAACCCCAGCGGCGGCTGCCAAAGAAGTCGCTGAGTCCGTTCGTCGCCTGTTCACCTATGCCGCTTGGTGCGACAAGAACGACGGTGCCGTGCATTACCCGCCCCAGCGTGCGGTCGCCTGCGCCATGAAGGAATCTGTTGGTATTCTTGGCATCGTCTGCCCGGATGAGGCACCCCTCTTGGGCCTGATCTCTCTGGTCGCACCGGCGATTGCCATGGGTAACCGCGTGGTGGTGGTGCCATCACAAACAGCACCTCTGTCCGCCACCGATCTTTATCAGGTTTTCGACACCTCTGACTTGCCAGGCGGTGTGGTCAATATCGTCACGGGCAACCGCGCCGAGCTGACCAAGACGCTGGCCGAACACAACGAAGTCGACGGTATCTGGTATTTCGGGTCCGATGTATCGGGCAGTGCCGCCGTGGAAAAAGCCAGCAGCAGCAACATCAAGCGCACCTGGGTCAACGATGGCCTGAAACGCGACTGGTTCAACCGCGATCAGGCCGAGGGCGAAGAATTCCTTAACCACGCCGTCGAGATCAAAAACGTCTGGATCCCCTATGGGGACCAGATGGCGACCGGCGGCGGTTATTGATTATTTAAAAACCGTGCGGAAGCTGTGGCGGCACTGGTGGTTCCGGTGGTTTCGGCGCCTGAGCAGGGGGTGTTGCTTTTTCGGCAGGCGCAGCTGGCAAGGCTGAGTACTTCTTGTAAAAGGAGTCGATAGGCAGCGCGGGTCCACGCGGGTCGTCGCCTTTCAGCATGATGTCGCAAATCTGCCGGCATTCAGCTGGTTGCAGACTCAAATCACGCTGCAAAACGCCCTCTAATCTGTCACGAATGGCGGTCAGCAGGGCGATTTTGGCGGTATTCAACGCACCATCTTGCGTGTCGGGCAGATGGGCAATTGCCCAGGCGCCTGCCCGCAACAGCCCCACGGCCGCGGATACATGCAGCAGATAATCGTAGACGAAATATTTATCGCTGTTCAACACCGGCATGGTCATCGTGCTGACGATGGCGCGGCCCAGCTTGGCGTCTTTTTGAAAATAATTTTTCGCTTTGTTGAGGTGGTTTAACTTCTCTTGCGCCTTTTCGATCAGCATCTCATAGGCGACGTTCTGGCGCAGCGTATCGATACCGCTGGCAAAAGCGGGTTGGTCCAGGATATCGACGTAACGCGCGTAAAAACCCTCCCACGTCGAAAGGGGCGCATCACAGGTACCTACCACGCTGTAAAAACGATCGGCAATCGGACGTGGCAAGGTAACATTACCTGTCAGCGGTAAAGCCGGATCAATCGTGATCAACACGTTAATCCGATTGACATACTGGCTGTTCTGGCTGGCAAACAAGGTATAGTTTTGCGTCGTTCCGGTGACGGGCAGATTGCCGCGTGACTGCAGCGCCTTTTCAAAACCGAGCATTCGGCGCAATACAGTTTCACTTGTTTCGTGATCAGCCGTTTCTACTTCACGCAAGGTACCGGCTTCTTCACTGTCAAACACATACTTGCTGACCGACCACGCATCACGACCAAAGGTTTTGCCCCGGTGGCGCGCCGCCATGTAGATAAACCGGCGTTTGTATCTTTCCTGGTCGTCGCCTTTTAATTCAAAAACGCGCGAATAAACCATGCCCGCATTCAAAAAACCCTCCGGCGATTGGGGAATATCGGTGCCCAAATGCTGCTGTGGCCAGACACGGCGTTTGGGCTCGCCGTCTGGTTTAGCCGATGGATTGAAAAGGTTTTTGAAAAAAGACATGGGCAGCACGGGTCCTTAGGCTTTTTTAGGCGCGGCGGTTTTCTTTTCCCTGGCTTTAATCTCTGCCAGATCATCGGTCAAGGGGGGCTTCACCTCGGTCGACATTAGGGCGACATCACGTTGCTGGGCCGTGCGCGCCTGTACTTTGGCCATGACTTTGCTGCGCGAAGTATAATAGCGCGTCAAAAAGCCAGGCAACCAGCCGGGCACATCGTCCTTGGCGGGGTTGGCGATCCAGGCCTTGATCTGGTCCATCTTTTCTTCGCTGCCGCCCAGCGACAGGAATTTTTGCTGCGCCAAAGCCATCGAGCGTTGAATTTCGGTGAGCAGGTTCGTATCCGCCTGACTGGCCGACATCAGCGATTTTTCTAACATGGGCAGCTTGATCGAAGAATTCAGCATGTGCACATAGACTTCGCATTCAGCCAGGAACTTGCGAAAAGGTTCGACGTGAACGCCCTTCTTTTCTGCTTCGTCCAACCGTTCAGCTGCGGTGGGCAGCAGGTCGTCTTTAATAGCCTCATAACTTTTACGATACTTGAAGTTAACGCTCCGCGTTACCGCCTTGAGGGTTTCGGCGTCAAGGCCATCAATCCCCGTCAGATCTGGCTTTATATTCAGCATCAACTGGACGCTGCAATAAAATGCCGCGATATCGGTCGCGAATTCATCCATGATATTCAGGCATTCGCCCATACGCAGAATGCCATCCAGTGTGGCCGGGCGCGTGCTGGAAGTGGTGAAGATATCTGCCAGCAGACCCGCTTCCATTTTATTGATCGCCGCCGCGTCACGCGCCTGATCCGCCGCAAGGATGGACTGCGCCACTTCGGAGCGCCGGAACGTCGCATCGGAGAAAATCTTCCCCTGCAGGCGGCGGTACGGATCGTGATGTTCGTCAAAGGCAATCCCTTCGACGTTGGCGGCATGACGGAAATGGGTGATATCGAAGTAATGCGTGCGCAGCTCGGGGAATTTAGTGGGTGGATAGTCTTTTTCCATCTCGGTGGCGCTGTGCATGATCAGCTTGGCGGCCAGATATTCCAGACGCGACAGCTGCGCCACTGCTTCGATAAACGACACATCTTTCTGGGTCACCACCTCGGCCTCGAAACGGCCGTCATCCAGCTCCAGGTCGAAAAGTTTGTAATGCATCACGCGCCACTGGTCGTTCTTGGCGTCGATCTGCAAGGCCGCCCAGAATTCCAGGTAGCTTGGGCCCATTTTGTCATTGATAAAAGCGTTGGTGCGCAGCGTGTCATAGTAACGCGCCCGCTGCGGCGTGGCCGCTGCGACGCCGTCTTGCCAGGAAGGGGTGCGTTCGACCGCCACCGGGGCTGACTTGTCGGTTTTCTTGGGCGATTGTCCAAAGGGGCTCATCTCACACACTCACTTTTATTTATTGTATTCATAACATCAAGTTCTGGGTCCGAAAAACCGGTCAGATCGCACGCGCTATGCGTGAAACCTGACCGGTATTGCGTTTTATACGGCTGGACCTGCCGGTTTGCTGGTGCGGCGCTTGGTGGGTGCTTTGACAGCACTCCCCTCTTTCGCCGCATTATCATTGCTTTGGCGCTTTTTGACGGCTTCCTGGCTTTCAAGGACGCGTTTGTCGTCAGAGGCGCTGGCCGCATCAAGCAGCTTGTCGGTTGCCTGCCGCAGATCGGTTGCGTTCTTTTCCAGCATTTTATTACGCTCAACGCGGGCGGTGTGTTCAGCTTCAATCATCTTTTGCAGACGCTCGGACGCTTCGATCAGCTTGGCCGGATCGATGGTGCCGCGCGACTTCGAATTGATGGTAATACGCTGTGTCTCTTCCATCCACTTCATGGTTTCGCTGTGGATGTTATCACCGAATTCGTCGGCTTTACCCAGCGTTCTACCGGCTTTCAGCGAGCTGGCGGCGATACCGGCGGTGGCGATCAGCGACATCCACTCGTTCTGGCTGGTGTTTTTGATGTGCTGAATCTTCTTCAGCTGGTCTTCCATGGTTTCGGTGATTTGCTTCAACTGTTGGGCGGCGATAACACCCTGGTTGCGCGAACCTTCCAGCAGCATGGTATGATTGATGAAATCGTCTTGACGCTTGATGACGTCCTTCAGGTACATTTCATCTTCGGGATCACCCGTCTCGTCAAAGTTCTGCTGCGCTTCTGGAATGTACACTTCCGCATAACGGCGCAGAATTTCTTTGCAGCAGCCGACATAGACGTTGAGTTTACGGGTGGCCTCGACACGCGCGACGCCCAGCTTTTCAGCCTCGACCATCACCACCTTAATGCCTTCTTCGGTTTTGTAGATGTCATCCACCAGGCGGATCATCTGGTCGTACATGGCGGGCAGATTGTTTTGCATTTCCGCGATCAGCTTTTCATCCTCGGCGCGGCGCTTGTTGGCGCCGGTCACCGCATCCAAAAAGCCTTTGCCCAGCTTGACGCCGCCGACAACGCCCTTGACGCCGGCATTGGCCATTTCTTTGGCGCCGTTCTTGATCGCCTCACCTGCTTTGCCCAAGTCCCATGACTTCACGGTTTTACCAAAGCGGTCGACGTTGGTGTCAAACACGTTGACCTGCTCGCCAAAGCGGCGCTGTACGGCGACCATGGCGGTGGCAACCTTGCCCAGCTCTTCCAGCGGCTCGTTGCCAAAGGTGACAATCGCCTGAAAGCTGGTGGGATCGGTATCGATCGGCTGCATCAGCTTTTGCATCTGCGCGCGCAATTCCGGCTCCGCATCGTCGTATTCGATGACGCGGTTACGCATACGGTTGCGACGGCTGGTGTCTTCACCCGTGGTGACTGATTCTGGCGTTTGTTTTTCTTCGGTCATGGTGTTTGCGCGCTCCTTGGGCTTCAGACCTTGATGTCGGTCTGATTTTGCAGAGTGAGAGAGTGACTCGGTATTTTTCTTAATGGCCCGGCGAGATTACGAAGCGAATGCCATAACGTCAATAGGGAAACTAATTTTAATATTCTGGAAATATAACGATTTTATCTATTAAATACAGATAATTAGGTTATTCCTATGCTGCGCCACCGCATTGATAAGATTGGAAATTATTTTCCCACAAGAAAAACCCCCGGTCTTACGGCCGGGGGTTTTTACGATTGCCTTATCCTTTAGTTACAGGTGCAGTCACAGCCTTCAATGACTATTACAGTTGGATCAAAGGGGCCACCACCTCTGCTACATGAACCAAGATACCGCTCACCAGGCATCCAGTCATTTGGATCACATACCCCGCCGGGAATACACGTTCTTGAGGGATAAGATTGGCAACCTGTGCAGCCAGAACCAGCTATGACATTTAACTCCCATCCACCGCAGTGAACACCTGCTTCATCCATCATATTCGGATCACCTACACCAAAGATATTGCCATTTGGCTGCCAGGTACAAACGGGGGCCGATTTCGCAGCAGAGCAATTCGCTGCTGCCCCACCATTTTGCCCACTGCAAGACCACGTCCACGGGCCCGAGCCGCTTAGACCCGAGAATGAACCAACATCACAGTAACCTGACGAAGGGGCTGT
>JAIXUW010000205.1 GCA_027483355.1 Alphaproteobacteria bacterium | reverse complement strand
GTTTCCGACATCTGATAGGTGCCATCGGCGTGGATGGGATATTGCGGGTCGTCGATTAGCTTGATCAGCGGCATCACGTCGGCGGCGGCCCAGCGCTTGGCCACCAGTTTCTGGCGCGCATCGGCCGGGTCGCTGGCGGTGCGGATGATGGCGATGATTTCGTCGATATTGGCGACGGCCACGGCAAGACCCGCCAAGATATGGGCGCGGTCACGGGCTTTGCCTAGTTCAAAGATGGTGCGCTTGGCGATGGTTTCTTCGCGGAAATCAACGAAGGCCTTGATAAAATCGCGCAAGTTTAGGGTTTGCGGGCGACCATAGTGCAGCGCCAGCATATTGGCGCCAAATGACGTTTGCAGCGGGGTATGTTTGAACAGCTGGTTCAAGACGACATCAGGGATAGCGTCGCGTTTCAGTTCGATCACCACGCGGACACCGTCGCGGTCGGACTCGTCGCGCAAATCAGAAATGCCTTCGATGATTTTTTCGCGCACACATTCGGCGATGCGCTCCAGCAGGCGTGATTTGTTTACCTGATAGGGGATCTCGTGGACGATGATGGCGGTTTTATCTTTGCGGATTTCCTCGATCGAGGTTTTGGAGCGCATCAAAATAGAGCCGCGCCCGTTGTGGTGCATCCCCATGATGCCGTTACGGCCGAGTACCTGGCCGCCGGTGGGGAAGTCGGGGCCGGGGATGAGTTCGACCAGTTGATCGAGGGTCACATCCGGGTCATCGACATAGGCGCAGCAGCCATCAATCACTTCGCCCAGGTTGTGCGGCGGAATGTTGGTGGCCATACCCACGGCAATACCGCCGGCGCCATTGACCAACAGGTTGGGATAGCGGGCGGGCAGGACGGTTGGTTCCTGCTGGCTTTCGTCATAGTTGGGCTGGAAATCGACGGTGTCTTTGTCGATGTCTTCGAGCAGTGTTTCGGCCGCTTTGTTCAAACGGGCTTCGGTGTAACGCATAGCCGCCGCCGGGTCGCCGTCCATCGAGCCGAAGTTACCCTGACCATCGATCAGGGGCAGGCGCATCGAGAAGTCCTGCGCCATACGGACCATGGCGTCGTAAATTGCGCTATCGCCGTGCGGGTGGTATTTACCCATGACGTCACCGACGATACGGGCCGATTTCTTGTACGGCTTGGAGCTGTCATAGCCGCCTTCGCGCATTGCGTAAAGAATGCGGCGATGCACCGGTTTCAGGCCGTCGCGCACATCAGGGAGGGCGCGGGAAACGATCACGCTCATCGCGTAATCGAGGTAGCTGCGCTGCATTTCGTCTTCGATGGTGATCGGCGAAATATCGGATTTCTTGACGGTATTGTCGGTCGTCACGGGCGTCCCTTTGCGGATAAATATGAGGCGATCTTTTTTAGCATTTTTGCCATGCTAAACAAAGGTATAAAGATTTTATAATTACGGAAAAATAATGCGTATCGGACGTGCATAGGCATAATAAAAAAGTAGTGCTAATATACTGTTGTACAAGCCTTTTATTCTGAGAAAAACCAGATGACGGTTACATTCGATTTCATCAGCGATCTGCACCACGAATGGTGGGACGAGGAATATGATTACGCCGCGCACAAAACGCCGGGCGTTGATATGGTGATTGTTGGCGGTGATCTGGCCACCGATACCGCCGAGTCACTGGTTGAACTGGAAAAAATCGCCAAGGTCTACAAAAAGGTATTATTCATCTGCGGCAACCACGAATTCCGTCAGGGTAAGGCGAAAGATTACCTCTATAACTTTGATTTTGACGCGGTGGAAAAGACCTTACGTGATGGCATCGCCAAAATGCCCAATGTCACCTATCTGGTTGACGGGCCGTTTATCGTCGATGGCGTCGCCTTTGTCGGCCGTAACGCCCATTGGAATTACAAGTTGTTCGCTGACAAGGTTGAGCACGAAAAAACGCTGGAGGCGGCGGCCACCAGTTTCAAAAGCACCGTCGATCAGGCGGCGCGTTTCAACAGTATTGCCAAGCGCGATTACCACACGCTGCGCCATGATATCTCCAAATTATCGGCGGACCCAAATATCCGTGAAATTGTGGTGGTGACGCATACCGTGCCGCACCGCGACCTGATCAATCTGTCGGATAAATTTGCCTGGGAACACCAGAACCGCATGGGGTCAAGCTATATCAAGCGTGTTCTACATGGTGATGAAGCGGGTAAGATCAAGCTGTGGTTGTTCGGGCACCAACATGACAGCGGTAAAGATGTAACCATCAACGGCGTGCGCTTTCATGCCAATGCCCGCGGCTTCAAAAGTGATGGACAGGCTGAATACAAGCCCAGCACGCACAAGGTGTGATGTTGGATATTATTCACGCCACCCAATCCAAACCCAATAAAACCACCAATGACGATATCGCTGGCAGCGAAGGGGAAGTCTTTTGGTTGATGGACGGCGCGACGCAGCTGATGGCACCAGATCATGGTCTGGATGCGGCCTGGCACGTCAAACGCCTGAGTGAAGAATTTACGCGCCTTGCCAAAAAACCTGATATGCCGCTGCGCGATATGGCCCGGGTGGCAATTGATACCGTGGGGGTGGAATTTGCCGCCAAGACGGGGCTGGGCCCCGATGCGCCGCAGGACTTACGCCCCTTTGCCGCGCTTATTTTATGCCGCCAGCAGGGCGACCAGCTGGAATACCTGCAACTGTGCGACAGCACGCTTGCCATTATGAGTGATAATGGCGTTGTGCGGGTGATACCGGGCGACAGCCGGCTGGATGACCTAAACGCGCTGGAGGCGGCCTATCAACAGCTGGCTGCCGGTCATGGCTTTGACAGCCCGGAATATAAGGCAGAACTGCGCCAAACCTATGACCGGGTGCAGGCGGCTTTGAACAACCCCGACAGTGATGAAGCCTGGTATGCCGTGTCGCAGAATGGTGGGGTGGTGGATCAGGCGGTAACGGGCGAGGTGACCTTGCAGCCGGGTGACAGTGTCGTTCTGATGAGTGACGGTTTTACCCGCGCGGTCGATACGCTGGGTATCTACAAGGATTGGAACGCCCTGGGCGCTGCCATCCTCGCCAAAGGAGCTGATGCCATTATTGACGAAGTGCGTGCGGCGGAGCGGGCGGACAGTGACGGGTTAATTCATAAACGTTCTAGCCGTCACGATGACGCGACTGTATTGATCGCCAAACCCAAGTCGCGTTAGGTTTTTTGTATATTATTTATATGTTTGTCATGCCGCATTTATTGCGGCATCCGGACCCCGCCCATCGGCTGGGTGTGATGCGAGTAAAGAATTGGCATCTACAGGCTAAAACATCCTGTGGATAAGTCTTTTACTCACGTATGTTTGTTTTTCAGAGTCAACGCGGCTTCCAGTGCATATTGCTATCCATCTGAATTTTAGGCAATCTTCTGTCACTACGATCACATTCATATGTGATTCCAAAAATTACAAAAACACGACTAACTCAACAGAGGAAGCAAACAGATGGATTTAACCATTCAACAGATCATCCTAGGCTCGGGCGGTCTCGCTCTGGCTTATGGTGTGCTGACAAGCATGCAGGTCATGCGCGCCAGCACGGGTAACGATCGCATGAAAGCGATTGCCGCTGCCATTCAAGAAGGGGCCAGCGCTTATCTTAACCGCCAATATACCACCATCGGCCTGGTCGGCGTGATCGTCGCCTTCGTCCTGTGGAAATTCCTGGGCATCTATTCGGCGATTGGCTTTGGTATCGGCGCGGTCCTGTCGGGCCTGGCTGGTTACATCGGCATGAACGTGTCGGTGCGTGCCAATATCCGCACAGCGGATGCGGCGCAAAAAGGTCTGCCGCAGGCGCTCGACATCGCCTTTAAATCGGGCGCTATCACCGGCATGCTGGTGGTTGGCCTGGGTCTGTTGGGCGTTGCCGGTTATTTCTATTACCTGACCAGCGAGCAGTTCATTGCCGCCAACGAAGGCTTTGGTACCCGTCAGGTACTCGAAGCGCTCGTGGCGCTGGGCTTTGGTGCCTCGCTGATCTCGATCTTTGCACGTCTGGGCGGGGGTATCTTCACCAAGGGTGCGGATGTCGGTGCTGACCTGTGCGGCAAGATCGAAGCGAACATGCCCGAAGACGACCCGCGCAACCCTGCCGTTATTGCCGACAACGTTGGCGACAACGTGGGCGACTGTGCCGGTATGGCGGCTGACCTGTTCGAGACCTATGCGGTCACGATCGTTGCCACCATGCTGATCGCGGCGGCTGTCTTTGCCGGTGATACCCTTAATCAGATGCTCATCTTCCCGCTGCTGATCAGCGGTGTGTGCATCGTGGCGTCGATCGTCGGTACGTACTTTGTACGCCTGGGCGGCGGCACCAATATCATGGGTGCGCTGTACAAGGGTTTGATCGTCACGGGTATCGGCTCGGCTGGTCTTATCTACTGGATCATCGATCGTGAAATCGGTTTTGCCACCGAACTGCCGACGATTGCCGGCGGCGTGATTACGGGTGACAACCTGTTCACCTGCGCGCTTGTTGGTTTGGGTGTCACGGCCGCCATGGTCTGGATCACCGAGTACTACACCTCAACCGCCTTCCGCCCGGTGCGTTCGATTGCGAAAGCATCGGAAACCGGCCACGGCACCAACATCATCCAGGGTCTGGCCGTTTCGCTTGAATCGACCGCGCTTCCGGTGATTGTGATTGCCGTTGGTATCTATCTGGCGTTTGCGGCGGCTGGTCTGTTCGGTATCGCGATTGCTGCCACCACCATGCTGGCTTTGGCTGGTATGATTGTGGCCCTCGATGCCTATGGTCCGGTCACTGACAATGCTGGCGGTATCGCCGAAATGTCGGAACTGCCACCTAACGTCCGTACCGTCACTGACGCCCTGGACGCCGTTGGCAACACGACCAAAGCGGTCACCAAAGGCTATGCGATCGGTTCGGCCGGTTTGGCAGCGCTTGTTCTCTTCGCGGCTTATACCGAAGAGCTGAAGCACTACTTCCCCGATCTGACCGTGACCTTCCCGCTGGATGAGCCTTTCGTCATCATCGGCCTGTTCATTGGTGGTCTGCTGCCGTACCTGTTTGGTGCGATGAGCATGATGGCCGTGGGCCGTGCCGCTGGTGCGATCGTGGTGGAAGTCCGTCGTCAGATCCGGGAAATCCCGGGCCTCCTGCAGGGCACGACCAAGCCGGAATACGGCAAGGCCGTCGACATGCTGACCAAAGCCGCCATCAAAGAGATGGTCGCCCCGTCACTGTTGCCCGTGCTGACCCCGATTGTGCTGTTCTTCATTGTGTACAAGGTTGATGGCACCCTCGAGGCTGCCTTCCAAACCCTGGGCGCGATGCTGGTCGGTACGATTGTGACCGGTCTCTTCGTTGCCATCTCGATGACCTCGGGTGGTGGCGCTTGGGATAACGCCAAGAAGTACATCGAAGAAGGCAACCACGGTGGCAAGGGCTCTGAGGCCCACAAAGCGGCCGTGACCGGCGACACCGTCGGCGATCCCTACAAGGACACCGCTGGCCCCGCCGTCAACCCGCTGATCAAGATTGCCAACATTGTGGCGATCCTGCTGGTGGCGATTGCCGCGAAAGTTCTGGCCCAGTAATTCTTGACCCGATCTACACAAAAGCCCCCGTCAGCAATGGCGGGGGCTTTTTGTTGGCTGAAATGCCCGATTGACTTTGCATGGGGGCGGGGTACTCTGCCCCTTGTTCATAATCATTTACCTTTACCTAGGAGCGACCCCATGGCCGAGCCCCAGCTGACCGTCACCGTCGAAGATGTCAAAGCCCTCAAAGCCATTGAGGCGGCCTTCGCGCAAAACCTGCTGCGCTCATACCCCGATGCCGAAAAGATCTTTCGCAAGAATGTGGGCCTCAGCGAATTATTCACCCTGATGGCGGGCTATACCAAATTTACCGTCGAGAGCAACAAGCCCAATACGACCCCCGAAAAGCAAGCGAAAGCCCTCATCGGCTATTGTGATTTCGCGCTGACGCCACTCCGCCGCGCCTTTGGCGAAGCCGTGCTGGTCGCAGCCCTGCCGCCGGTTGCCGGCGAGCAGCGCACGATTGACGTCTGCCGCGCATTAGGTGCCGATGGTCTCGCCAATCTGTGCGAAAAAGCTAAAAACGCGCGCAAGGCTTAAAATTCTCACGGCGCCATAGAAAAACCCCCGCCATCACTGGCGGGGGTTTTTATTTCATGCGACTAGAGGGATCAGCGGGGGCCGATATCTCTGGTGACGTTTTTAACGGTTTCTTTGATGCGGCCACGCGCAAATTTACGTAGGCGGTCTTCCATTTTCTTGGGCCCGTTCTGGCGCAGCAGCTTGATCATCGTTTCTTCGTTGCGCGGAATGCAGCCCCAGGCGCTTGTGTTCAAACGGCCAATTGACTCGAGATAGTGGCCCCAGAGTTGATGGCTATTATCGACGCTACTGACGCGGCTGTAATAGGGAAGCTCATAATAGCCTTCCGCGCCTTTTTGCAGCACCATGATCATATGACGGGCGGTGACAAGGTCGAAACCAGAGCGGATACCGCTGTTATAAGGCGGATTTTCTGTCATGAGGGTTTTTTCGGCTTCGGCCAATGACTTCTTACGTGCTTTTTCAACGGCGGCGTTAAATTCTTTGTGAAGCGATCGCATAACAGCTTTTTGAACCTGATATGGAGTGGTTGCAGACATGAACGAAATCTCCTTTTAATATGAATAAAGCGACATTAATTACCTCCACAATATATGGCAATAGATAAAAATAAATATTTGACATAACTAAAATATAGGGTTAAGGTGCTTTTTAGCTGATTCCGCTCAAGGCCAACCCTTAACCTGTATTGAGATACCCATGTCGTCCACCGCCGCCCTTCACATTACCGCCGAAGATGTCGCCGTATTGCGGCAGATCGAAGACGACTTTAATCGGCGTCTCTGGACGCAGTTGGATGGAGATGAGCGTCACTTTGAATTGTTCGACAAAAATCTCGGTTTGCGGGGACGCTTGCTGGTTGGCTTTAACGCTTTGGCGGCCGATTTTGAGCAGGCGCGTGGGCCCAGAGCCGATGCGCAGAAAGTCGCCCGTCACCTGGCCCGTGCCTTTGACGTCATGCTGCCAAGCTTGCGGAAATGTTTTGGCGATGCCGCGCTGATTGCGGCCTTGCCAGAGGCGGCAACCGATCCGCGTATCATTTCCATTTCCACCCAAGTGGGCGCGCGCGGTCTTGCCGATTTATGCGCCAGAAAAAGCGCGGCTTAATCCCGATTATAGTTTCAGCAGTTGGCGTGGGCGGGGGATTACTGTCCTGGCAACAGTCGCCTGCGGATCATGTGGCCGGGGCGGGGCGATCTGTGCTGCATCATAAAGCTTCTGCATATCAATCGCGATAATATGCTGATCATTATCGACATAGCGCACGTAACCACCGATGACCAGATCACGCAAATCAATACCGCTTTTCTCCAGTATATGCCGATAACGCGGCACCCAGGTGCTTTCGATGCGGGCAGGTGGAACCGTCGCCTGTTTATTGATTTCGGTCATATACCAGGCGGCGGTTTGTTCATAGGCGAGGCGAGCTACTGCCGGGGTAAAAAACTTGAACATATTTTACTCGTTGCCGCTTTGCGGGCGCTGGCTTTGCACCGTATCGGTGTTGAACTTGCCAAGGTTGCCAACGAATTGCTGGAAGGCGGTGAATTCTTTACCCGCCGTCGAGGTTTTGCGGTCGACGAAAGCGATCTCGCGGCCGTCCTTGGGGTCAAGGCCGGCGATCTGATCGACGGTATCGTCTTCGGCAAAGGTGACGCGGATCATCTGACGCTTGGTGACTTCGGGTTCGAAGATGCCGCGTTGCTCGGTCGTCTCGCCAATGTAGTACCAGACGTTGTTATCAAAAGGCGCCACCGTGGTGGGCGGGCCCCATTGCTGATTGACATCGGCACGGCTGGAGACGCCAGGTTGAATGCGGTTGATGAGCGTCTCGGACAGCAGGTTGCCACGGGTGGCCGTCATCGGCGTGCAGGCGGCCGCCAGCAAAAGGCAGAGAGCCAGGACGGAACGGGTAAGGACTGTCGACATTGGTAAACACCTGTGCAAAATAACGCTGTATATTATCTCTTTTATGCGCCTGCTAAATACGGAAATCAAGCTTGTCTTGGCGGCAGCGGCGCGATAAAAGAGTGATATTGATCTTTATACGCCATTGCCCGGACGGGGTAAATCCATGCAAAACGACACACCTGAACTCTCGCGCCTGCTCTCGATTGAAGGCATTGTCCCCGACAAAACCCGGGAGGAAATCGTGACCGCCACCCCTGCCGAATGCACGGCCCTGGCGGCGCGCCTCGACTTGCGCGAACTCGAAAGCCTCTCGGCGACGCTGGCGATCCGGCGTGTGTCGGGGGGGAGTATTCTGCGCGTCACGGGCAAATTAACCGCCGAGGTGGTGCAGACCTGCGTTGTGTCTTTGCAGCCGGTACCCGCCACCATTGACGCCCGTTTTGAGACTTTTTTCAGCCAGGATGCTGAGACGGACAGCCAGGGCAAAGAGTTGTCCTTTACGGCCGAAGACGAAGACGCCCCCGAAATGGTGGTCAATGGGATGATTGATCTGGGGGAATTGGTCACCCAATACCTGTCCTTGAACCTGGAGCCTTATCCGCGCGCACCGGGGGTGAGTCTCGCTGCCCAATTAGCCGCGATCGGTCTGTCACAGGAAAAGCCCAATCCTTTCGCTGTGCTGGAAAGCCTGAAAGATGATAAAAAGGACAAAAAATAAGGAAAATCATACGGCTAGGCATTATTTAGGGCGCTTCATGCAAAATTCTTGTCTTAAAAGCCTTGCGTCTGCTCGCTATTTCCTTTATGTCATAACCCCTTAGCACCCGTGCCGCCGGCGCGACACGTGATCAAAAGAATATAAAGAGAGAACGAACATGGCTGTTCCAAAGAAGAAAACTTCGCAATCCCGCCGCAATATGCGCCGTTCGCATCATGCGCTGACCGCGACCCAGGTGCGTGAAGATAAGCACACCGGTGAACTCGTGCGTCCGCACCATGTCTGCCGCAAAACCGGCATGTACAAAGGCGAGCAAGTCATCGACGTCGATTAAGCGTTGCTGGCGGGTCGCCCCCATGGCGAAACCAGTCACTATTTCATTAGACGGCATGGGGGGCGATAACGCCCCCGCCATCGTTATTGATGGCGCCGCGCGCGCGCTGAAAAAATACCCCTCAGCGCATTTTGTCATTTTCGGCGATGAGGCACAGATACGCCCGTTGGTCGACCGACATCCGCAATTGGCAGCGGCTTCCACACTCCGTCACACCCCTGACCGTGTTACATCCGAAGACAAACCGGCCATGGCGCTGCGCCAGGGTCGCCAATCCAGTATGCGGTTGGCGATTGATGCGGTTGCCAACGCCGAGGCTGATGCGGTCGTTTCAGCCGGTAATACCGGCGCCCTGATGGCGATGGCCAAATTCAGTTTAAAGGTCATGCCCGGCATCGATCGCCCGGCGATTTGCACCTATATGCCCACCAAAATTCCGGGGCACGGTGCGGTGTTTCTTGATCTGGGCGCCAATGTAGAATGTGATCCACAAAACCTGTTGGAATTTGCGGTGCTTGGCGGCGTTTTCTCGCGTGAAGTCTTTAAAATAGACGCGCCGAAAATCGGCCTGTTGAATATCGGGTCTGAGGCGATGAAGGGCACCGATCTGGTCAAAGGCGCAGCTGAATTGCTGGATAAAGCCAAGCTGCCCGGCCGCTATGTCGGCTATGCCGAGGGCGATGAAATCATGGCTGGCCATTTCGACGTGATTATTACCGATGGCTTTACCGGCAATGTGGCGCTGAAAACCATCGAAGGGACGGCCAAGGCGCTGGGCAGCATGGTCAAGCAGGCTTTCAAAGGCTCGTTGTTGATGAAGCTGGGCATGCTGTTGGCTTTACCCGGTTTAATCGTCGCCTTGCCGGCCTTGATCGCGCTCAAAAAACGCGCCGATCCGCGCTATTACAACGGCGCGTCGCTGTTGGGTCTCAAAGGGCTTTGCATCAAGTCGCATGGCGGCACCGATGCTATTGGGTTTGCGAATGCGATTGGTGTGGCGATTGACCTTGCCGGCAATCAGTTCAACCGCAAAGTTGAAGCAGAACTTGAACGTCTGGGCCATGGCCAGCCGGTGATTGCCGCTGTCGAAGGGGCTGCGTGATGCGTCGCTCGGTGATGATCGCTTGCGGGAAATATCTGCCGCGTAACTGTGTCACCAATGCGGATCTGGCCAAACGCATCGAAACATCAGACGACTGGATTACACAACGCACCGGCATTCGCCAGCGCTATCTGGCGGGTGAGGGGGAGCTGACTTCGGATATGGCGACCGCGGCCGCCCTGGCCGCCCTGGAAAAGGCGGGGTTGACCGGCCGCGATATTGACGCGGTTATTCTGGCGACCACCACGCCGGATCAGACCTTTCCGGCGACAGCTGTCACCGTGCAAGACCGCATTGGCATGGGCGACCGTGGCTTTGCCTTTGACATTCAGGCGGTTTGCTCAGGTTTCATTTATGCTTTAGCCACGGCCGATAACTTTATCAAATCCGGACAGATTAAACGCGCCCTGGTGATTGGCGCGGAGCGGATGAGCAATATCCTCGATTGGAACGACCGCACCACTTGTGTGCTGTTCGGTGATGGGGCGGCGGCTGTCATTCTGGAAGCGAGCGAAGAGGGCGCCGGGACCACGGCAGATCGTGGTGTTATTTCGACCCATCTGCATTCGGAAGGCGCGCAGCGCGGCTTGTTGTTTGTCAACGGCGGTCCATCCTCCACGCAAACAACCGGCGTTATCGAGATGAACGGCAAAGAAGTTTTCCGTCATGCGGTGACACGCATGAGCGAAGTGGTGACAGAGGCTTTGGTGACGAACGGCTTGTCGTCGGCCGATGTGCAATGGCTGGTACCGCATCAAGCCAACAAACGCATCATCGATGCGACCGCCGAAAAACTTCAACTGCCACCCGAGAAAGTCGTGCTGACCGTTTCAGAACACGGCAATACTTCGGCCGCATCGATTCCGCTTGCCTTGGTGACCGCCGTTGAAGATGGCCGCATCAAACGCGGCGATTTGTTGCTGATGGAAGCGATGGGTGGCGGCCTCACCTGGGGGGCGGCACTGGTCCGCTGGTAATCCGTAAATCGCCCATCGTTGAAACACTGCCCAATCCCAAGAATGGGCCGAGTCTCCATAAATCACCGGTACTGCAAAATACTTTCACAACTGTTTGTATTGACTGACGAATTGTGAATCGACTACTGTAGGGAACCTTAAGGTTTTAGAGGGTGCCCCATGACCACGAATCACACCATTACCCGCGCCGATCTCAGCCAGGCTGTCTATGAACAGGTTGGCTTGTCGCGCAATGAATCTGCAGATCTCGTCGAGACTGTTTTGGAAGAAGTCTGCCGCGCGCTCGAGCGTGGCGAGATGGTCAAGATCTCGTCTTTCGGCACCTTTCAAGTGCGCTCCAAGCGTCAGCGTATCGGCCGCAATCCCAAGACGGGCGAAGAAGTGCCCATCTTGCCGCGCCGCGTGCTGACCTTCCGCGCCAGTAACGTCCTCAAAGAACGCATCAATCACAAAGAAGCGGCAGAATAACTGCCCGTCATCATCGAAGCCAAGTAGCACAGGGAACAGCCAATGACCTCAAACTCTTTGACGTCGAAGAGCCCGCTTGCGACACCGCAGGCGGCACCTCAGACGAACGCGCCTGCCGACACGCAAAAGCTCGCCAACCGTCGCCCGATGAAGGCGAAGGACAGCGTGCAAAAAGCCGCCGGCGCCTTCCGCACCATCAGCGAAGTTGCCGAAGAACTCAAAGTCGAACAGCACGTGCTGCGCTTTTGGGAGACCCGCTTTACCCAGATCAAGCCGCTGAAGCGTGGTGGTGGCCGTCGCTACTACCGCCCGGAAGACGTCGAGTTGCTGAAAAACATTCACCATCTGCTCTACAGCGAAGGCTACACCATTAAAGGTGTGCAAAAGCTGTTGAGCGCCACCCGTGGCAACCTGACCGCCCGGGTTGATACGGCCGCCGCCGATGTTGCCGTCAGCGAAGATGCTGATGCATCGCCCGTGACCGTCGCCGTCGAGAAAAACCGCACCGAGCTGCAGTCCATGCTGGACGAGCTGAAATCGATGCGCCGCCTGATCGACTAAGGCATTTTGATCCATTTAAAAAACCGGCCCCCGCAAAGGGCCGGTTTTTTTGTGGTTTAACAAAGGCATGAGGATTAAGCGGCGCCGCTCTATTTGGCGCTTTACACCCCGCCGCAGGCTTTGCTATATATCAGCCTCCGTCGGACTGTAGCGCAGCCTGGTAGCGTACTTGCATGGGGTGCAAGGGGTCGGAGGTTCAAATCCTCTCAGTCCGACCAATTTTTCCTGATTTAATCCCAAGGGGTTATAGGAAACTGCCCTTCACGATATATCCCCTCTGAAAACAGCTTGATGCAATCTTGATGCACAAGGGCTGTGAATCGTGGCGACTTTCAGAAAACGGGGCGATAAATGGTTCGTCCAAATACGGCGTAAAGGCTTTCCCACCTCCTGCCGATCCTTCAATCAAAAGTCAGATGCCGAAGAATGGGCAAGGCATATGGAGGTCAAGGCTGACCGTGGGGAACTGCCAACGCCTGTGAAGGTTCTGGACAAGTATAGGGTCAGGGACATTCTGGAGCGATACAGGGACGAGATAACCCCTCAAAAGCGTAGTGCCAATACGGAGGCATATATTCTGAATGCTTTCCTGCGACAGCCTATCGCCAATCTGACCTTGGCACAGGTCGCACCGTCTCATTTCAGCACCTATCGGGATAAGCGTCTCAAAGACGTAAAGGCCGGAACGGTAAACCGTGAACTCAGTATCATCAAACACGCCTTCGATATAGCGGAGAGGGAGTGGGATATACCGATCACGAAAAATCCCTTGTCCAAGGTCAAGAAATTGAAAGTCAACAATGCTCGGAGCCGTAGGCTCACGGACGAAGAATACCAAGCGTTGACGGATGCCATAGAGAGTACCCGTAACGATCTTATAAAACCGCTTATGAATTTTGCGATTGAAACGGGTATGAGGCGTGGGGAGATACTACGCCTTCGATGGGCTGATATTGATTGTATTGGTCGGACGCTGTTTATCCCGATCACGAAGAATGGGCATAGCAGGACAATTCCGCTGACCACAAAGGCGATTGAGATATTGAGAGGATTGCAGAGCGCAGATCATGCGGACAAGGATATGCCGTTCCCATTATCAGATAATGCCGCGAAGCTGGCATGGCAAAGGTTGTTAAAACGATCAAAGATTAAAGACTTGCATTTCCATGACTTCCGCCATGAGGCTATCAGCCGTTTCTTTGAACGCGGCCTATCTGTGCCAGAAGTCGCCCTTATTTCAGGGCATAGAGACTATCGTATGCTATTTAGGTACACGCACTTGAAGCCTGAGAGTCTTGTTGATAAACTCGGATAATATTAAACCCGCCTTTTCCGTCCAGAAGTTAGTATCTGCATGGTAGCTGGCCTAACAGTGAGATAAATATGGTCGTCAAGCAAATAAATCTGTTTGAAGAGTTGGAAGAAGTAGAAGATGCACTTGAGAATGAAGATGATCTTGAGCGATTGGACACAGGTGTACTTTCAGCAGCCATAGTTAACTCTACTGATTGGACAATCGAAACTATTTTAAATCAGGTACGTAAGGGTAATATTCTTTTAAACCCTGAGTTTCAAAGAAGGGATGCCTGGGCGAAAAAACGGAAAAGTGAGTTCATTGAGTCATTATTCCTAAATTTTCCTGTGCCTCAAATTGTTCTAGCGGCAGACAAGAAGATGAAGGGAAAATATATCGTTATTGATGGGAAGCAAAGATTGCTCAGCTTGAGTCAGTTTGCCTCCACTGGTGAAGGGGATAAGTTTGAAGAGTTAAAGCTAACGGGCTTAAAAGTTAGAGAAGACCTCAATGGGAAGTCTTTGTCTACATTGCGCCAAGATCCAAGATTTTCGGATGACATTCGTGCTTGGGAAAATGAGACTATTCGTACAGTAGTCATCAAGCACTGGCCTAATGAAACATTCCTATATCATGTTTTTCTTCGCTTAAATACCAACAGCGTCGGCTTATCGCCACAAGAACTCAGACAAGCACTGCACCCCGGACGATTTATAGAATTTGCGGCGGAGGGTTCAGAAAAAAGCGAAGCAATCCGTGAAATTCTTTCTTTAAAGAAGCCAGACTTCCGTATGCGTGATGTGGAAATATTTATACGATACTATGCGTTCAAGTACTTCATACATCGCTATAACGGCTCTATGAAAGACTTCTTAGATGATGTTTGTTCGGAGCTTAATGCTTCATGGGAAAGTAAGTACCATGAATTAGAAGAAAGTGCAGCTAAGCTAGAAATGGCGCACAAAGTTACTAAGGTGATTTTTAAAGAAAATTTCTATCGAAAATGGACCGGGGAGAAGTATGAAAGAAAATTTAATAGAGCCATCTTTGATGTAATGGTTTTCTACTTTTCTCAGGGGGATGTGGCAGAGCGTGTTCCAGGGAAAGAAGCTGAACTAGAAAAAGAGTTTCAATCTCTTTGTGCCGGAGATAAAGAGTTTCTAGGTTCAATAGAAAGAACAACGAAGTCTATTGATGCGACTTGTTATAGGTTGTCTAAATGGGCAGAGGTTTTAAATAAGGTTCTTGGTCTCTCCCTACCTATCTATAAAGTTGAGAAAAACAGGATTATATAGGTAGAGGTGAACATATGAACTCCTCCCTGTATAAAAATTTGGTGCGAAGGCTAATAGAATTGCGGCGGCATATGTTGCCAGAGCAGTTTTCCCCTATAGGCGACTATGAAGAAAATATACGTGATCAAGCTTTGGGTTTTCGTGTTCTAGCTCATGCTGAAATAGAGCATTACCTAGAAGACTTGGCTGTTAGCACTATAGAAGATGCCTTAAAGTCTTGGGATCAAACAGGGCAGCCCAATCATGTTATGGTTTCATTTCTTGCTTCTTATCAATCAGGTTGGATCACGGAAGAGGGACAACAAAGCCCCTTTAGTTCATCGTCACGAACCAAGCCAAAAGAAAAATTCTGACCCGCCCCCTATAAATGAGTCCAGGAATAGCTACGGTAATGCTATCCATAACGGGCTTTTCAAAGGAGGTGCGGGATATGGCACGCAAGCATTTTACGGCGGAGCAGATTATCGG
>JAIXUW010000081.1 GCA_027483355.1 Alphaproteobacteria bacterium | reverse complement strand
TTGTTTCAAAGCCATGCCCGTCTGGTGCATCTGCGCCAAGAGGGCGCCGACGGCGGCGGTCTCGGCGGCGGTCGGTTGCCGCGGCCAGCTGCCCGGCAAGAACTGTGCGATCAGCGCCAGTTTGCCATGTAGGGGTGCGGTGTCGTGGCCGGCCTTGGTGGGGATGATGGCGGCGGTGGGAATGCCCGCCTTATCAAGCGCTCGCATGAAGCCCAGATAAAACGGCAGGGCCATTGCATCGACGCGCTTTTCGAAGAGGGTCAGAATGAAGGTGCCCGTCGTGGTGTCGAGGCGGTAATTGGTATTCTCCACCCCTTCGCTGATGCCGGTATGGGCGGTCAGCTCGCCCAGCGCGTAATGCTGGGAAAGATGCGTGGTGATATCACTGGCGGAAAGCGTGGTATAAACAGCCATACAAAAGTTATAGCGTCAGACGCGCAGCAGCACCAGACGGGTAATTCAGGGCTTGGGTGATGTGGGCTTGGTGACGCGTGGGCGGGTCGATTTTTTTTGCAGATCCGGCTTGTCAAAGGGGAACGCTTTGCGCCCCGCTGGCATCAGGCCCAGGCGACCGGGCGTGCGCACCTCGGCATTGGGGGCGAGGCTGGGGTTTTTCTCGATGACGGTGAAATCGCCGTCTTCATCGGTGAAATCCAGTTCGATCTGCGGGGCTTTTGGATCGGTTGCGTGAATTTGTACGGCGGGGGCCTGATCGGTGCCGCCGATGCGCAGAGGAAACTGGCGGTTCAGTTCGGCCAGATCATGCATCAGCGTGGCCATGGCCACTTTGCGGGTGTAAAGGTCGGCGTGAAAGGGCAGGTCGCCCGCGGCCAGCACGACGTCGCGCACGGCGCGGCTCCAGGCGTCAAACGAGGGGTGCGCCTGTGGCTCGGCGTCTTGCATATTGGCGGGCAGGGCAAAGGTGATCATATAGCCGATGCCGCTTTGCACGGCATCGCCGGCCACGAGATCGCTTTGCACTTCGACAGTCAGGCAGTGGGCGAGTGGCATCGGGGCAGATCCTTTTCGATGCGGCGTGCCGCAGGGGAAAGCGTGTTCCGTGATACAGCGGCACCATGCCACCCATGCCAAAAGAATGCAAGCGTTTATGTAATGTGGGTGCTGCGCCGCAGCGTGGGCGGACTCAGGCTTCCGTGTGTTTCGCGGTAAGCCCGGCGCCCGCCGCGGTTGCGCCGTCAGGCGCAGAGCGGCCAGCCAAAACATTCGGTATCTTAAAGACGACGGTTTCTTTGGCCACGGTGTGACGGTGCACCGTCACGTCAAAACGCGCTTCGGCGGATTGGATGACTTCTTGCACCAGACGCTCAGGCGCGGAGGCACCGGCGGTGAGGCCCAGCGTTTTGATGGGGCCCAAGGCGGGCCAGTCGATTTCAGCGGCGGCATCAATCAGAACGGCGTGACGGGCGCCATAAGCGAGGGCCACCTCGACCAGACGATTTGAATTGGATGAATTCTTGGAGCCGATCACAATCACCACGTCGCTGTCCTTAGCGATATCGCGCACCGCCAGCTGGCGGTTGGTGGTGGCATAGCAGATGTCTTCTTTGCGCGGCGGCGTGATGGCGGGAAAGCGTTCTTGCAGCGCCTTGACAATATCGGCGGTATCATCGACCGATAGCGTGGTTTGCGTGACAAAGGCGAGTTCACTATCTGTCGGTACCGCAAGGGCCGCAACACCCGCGACATCTTCGACCAGCGTCACCGCACCCACCGGCAATTGACCCATGGTGCCCACCACTTCGGGGTGGCCGGCGTGGCCGATCAAAATTATATGGCGGCCTTGTTTATGATGCATCTCAGCCTCGCGATGCACTTTGCTGACCAGCGGGCAGGTGGCGTCGATGTAAGTGATGTTCATGGCAGCAGCAGCGGCGGGCACCGACTTGGGCACACCGTGGGCGGAGAAGACGACCGGGCGGCCGCTTTGCAAATCGGTTTCAGGGATGTCGGTGAGTTCTTTGACAAAGACCGCCCCCTTGGCGCGCAGATCTTCGAGGACGTGTTTGTTATGCACGATTTCGTGGCGCACATAGACGGGCGCGCCGAATTTCTCGAGCGATTTCTCGACAATCTCGATGGCGCGGTCGACGCCGGCGCAAAAACCGCGCGGCTCGGCCAGTAAAATGGTTAAGGGGGCTTTGCTCATGGCTTTATTAGATAGCGGGATGGGGGGCAGAAAGGAATAGACAAGTAGGGCCAGCTGATATAATTATGAAATATATGAAAGTCTTTGTTTATTACAACCTGCACCGCAAATGCTGGAGCCTGAAGGCGCTGGAGGGGCCCGACCGTGGCCGGGTGGTGGCGCATAGGGACGAGCTGGTTTTGGACAATTGCGCCTTTAAAATCAGCGAGGCCGTGCGCCAAAAAGTGCTGGCCCACAAGCGCCGCTATGTCCATGCCGGTATCACCGGTGAGATTTCACCCCGTGGTGCCTTTAATGCCAAGGCCGCCCGGCAGATCAGCTATAACCCCTATAAGGGTGCTTTTTTCTATACGGTGCCCGATGGCGCCCCGGTAACGGCGGCACCCGTGCGAGTGCATTTTGGCCGTGATCGCCGTGTCCTGGCGCAATTAAGCGCCTGAATTTCATATGAATAATCAGTGACCACTGATCCACGGCCGGGTAATTGTGCTTGCAATTACGGCGGGGCAGTATTATGGTAGCCGCCATGTCGAGTCCGACCCTGTTCAGCCCTGCCGATCGCCACAATGCCCTGCGCCGCCCGCGCGGCTGGGTGATGGCCGTGCTGTTGCTTTTACCGCTGCTGTCGGGTTGCACCGGCACGACCGCCGCACAAGAACAAGCGCGGCTGTGTCCGCGGGCGGGCCTGATGCAGCAGGCCGACAATCTGGTGGTATTTGACAATATGCGTAACCCCAGCCGCGAGACGGTGACGGTCAAGGCGCGGCTGGCCGGGTATAATTACGGCTGCCAGGCGGTGCCAAAAAAAGGCGCGCTGGAATTGCATCTGACGCTGAGCTTTATGGCGGAGCGCACAGCCCTGGCGCCAGATTTAAAAGGTTTATCGCTGCCGTATTTCGTGGCGATCCTTGATAAGCAGGGGAATATTGTCGAACGCCAGCGCCACAATGTGCGGCTGGTCTTTGGTGATCAGGATACCTCGAGCGCGGACCGTATCGCCAAAAGCCCTGATGTGGCGGCAGCCGACGTAGATCTCGTCTTGATGGTGCGCGGGCAGGATGCCAATGACGCACAAAGCCACCGTATTACTTTTGGTTTTGAACTGGTGCCAGCGCAATTGCGCTATAACCAGGGCGAGGCCGATTTGACCGCTGCCCCCTTGTCCCCCAGCCGTAAAGGATAATTATCATGACAACCGCGCCCGCGTTTAATGTCGCCACCTTCTGGGATGCTGAATGGACAGCGCACGAAGATACCGCCGCCAAAACCCGCGCGGGTTTGTACGACAGCTTTACCGCGATGCTTGATACCTGCATCAAAGCCATCAACAACGGCAATAAGATCATGTTCATCGGCAACGGTGGCAGTGCGGCGGATGCGCAGCACCTGGCGACGGAACTGACCGTGCGTTACAAAACCGACCGTCTGCCGATTGCAGCACTTGCGCTCACCACCGATACTTCGGCGCTCACCGCTATTGGCAATGACTTTGGTTTTGATCAGCTGTTTGGCCGCCAGATTGCGGCCCTGGGTAAACCCGGTGATGTGCTGATTGCGATTTCGACCAGCGGCAATAGCCCCAATGTTTTAGTCGCCCTGGAATACGCGCGCCGCATGCAGATCACCACGGTTGGTTTCACCGGCGGTACTGGCGGCAAGATGCTCCCCTTGTGCGATATCGCGCTGGTGGTGCCGTCGAAAGTGACCGCCCGCATCCAGGAAATGCACATCAGCTTTGGCCAGATGCTCTGTGGCGGTCTGGAACAGGCACTGGGCCTCGTGCCGGTCGATGTGCCGGATGTGGCAGCGGACGCTCAGAAAAACGTCGCCTGAGATGTCACTGACCCGCCCGCAACCCTTGCCGCCCAAGCGTCGGCCGTATCTGACGGCCCTGGTCTTTGGGGTGGTGGCGCTGGCGCTGGTGATGATTTTGCGCGAAGCCCACCGGGCCGGTGAGGCGCGGCGCAATATTCCCCCGGCCTGTCTTGCGGCACTGGCACGCCTGCCGGTTGAGGTGGCGCAAAATGAAGGCCTGCCTTTACGCGATTGCGCGCGGCGGCGCCAACCCTCGGAGGGGCAGGCAGCGCTCCTGGGGCCATGGTCCTATGGGCAGGGCGATGCCCTGGTCGCGGGCCACATCGCCCTGTTGCGCGAGGAAACGCCCGAAGGTTTCAGCCGCGACCGCCTGATGCATGTGCGCGTCGAGGAGAGTTATTTATTCCTGAACGAGCTGACGCTGGAGGGCACCGGTTGCGCCGGTGGTGTGGCCGAGGCTTATGTGCGCGGCGAGAGTTTTGGCATGATTGTCAACCTGACGCCCGAAGCGGTTCTGCGTTTTCGTCAGAACCCCGAATTTGAGCGCACCTATGCCCCGGGTGACCTGGCCACCGCGCCGACTGCTTGTGCCGGCCGCCTGACCATGATTGACCGTCGCCCGGTGATGATTCAGCTGAATGCCAAAACCATGACGCCGGGGGATGGCCGCCCGGCGGTGGCGCCGGTACTGTCGTCGCGGCAGGGCTGTTTTGAGCGGCTGTTGGGCCGGTATGCGACGGACAACCGCCAGACCTTGCTGTTTCCCGATGGGTATGATGCTTTTGTCGCCGATTATGTGGCGGCCTGTGCCCCAACCCCGGCCCCAAAAAAAGGACCTTAAACAAATGACAACCGCAACCCCTGTGGCGAATTTAAGTTTCGAAGCGGCGCTGGCCGAGCTGGAAAAAATCGTCAAGGTTTTGGAAAGCGGCAGCGGCGATCTGCAGGCCTCGATCGTCGCCTATGAACGTGGGGTTGCTTTGCGGGCCCATTGTGAAAATCGTCTGAAAGAGGCAGAAAGCCGCATCGAAAAAATCACCCTGACGCCCGGTGGCGCAGTGGCGGCTACCCCGTTTGACCCAGCCGCCGGTTAAAAGCCCGGTGGCGCGGGCGTTGCACGTTGAAAAAGCGTGCTTTTTCAGCCCTGATCAGCTATAAAACCAAGACCGGGGCGGGGATTGGCCGCACCGATCCTGTCGATCGTATAACTGCGAAGAGGTCTTGATCCATGGCTCCATCACCCCGCGAGGCGTCACCCAAGCTCAATCAGGCCATGGAAGACTGCCGCGAAAAAGTGGCACGCACCATGGCGACCCTGTTGCCGGCGACCGATATTGTCGAAGCGAAATTATTCGATGCGATGCGCTATGCGGTTTTGAATGGCGGTAAGCGTCTGCGCCCCTTCATGGTCATGGAAAGTGCGCGCGTTTTTGGCGTCGATGCGGGCCGTGCGCGCCGCGTGGCGGCCGCGGCCGAGATGGTGCATTGCTATTCGCTGGCGCATGACGATTTACCGTCGCTGGATAACTCGGATTTACGTCGTGGCAAGCCGTCGCTGCACAAAGCCTATGACGAGGCGACCGCCATTCTGGCCGGTGACGCGCTGTTGACGCTGGCCTTTGAAGTGATTGCCGATGTGGAAACCCACGAAGACCCGCGCGTGCGCATCGAATTGGTGCAACTGCTGGCATCAGCTGTTGGCATGAACGGCATGATTGGCGGGCAGATGCTTGATTTGATCGGCGAAAATCAGGAATTTGATGTCGGTACCATTTCGCGCCTGCAGCGCTTGAAAACCGGCAAGTTGATTGCTTTCTGCTGCGAAGCCGGGGCCATTCTGGGCCGCGCCAATCCGGCGCACCGGCAATCTTTACGCAACTATGCGCATGATCTGGGTCTTGCCTTTCAGGTGACGGATGATCTGCTCGATGTCGTCAGTACCCAGGAAGAAGCCGGCAAGCCGGTGAATGCGGATGGCAAAAAAGCGACCTTCGTGACGACCCTGGGTCAAGAGCAGGCCCGTGCGCGCGCCGAGATGCTGGTGCAGCAGGCGGTCGCCCATCTCCGCGTCTTTGACGAGGGCCGGGTCGATTTGCTGAAGGATCTGGCGTACTACGTCTTGGAAAGACGTGTTTAGTTTTTAATGGCTGGCGCCTCTGTGCATCGGCGTTTTACGCCGCCGCATAACTGGCGCAGGCGCCATGCGCACCGCGAAACTATTATAGGTCGGTGTACCGCTCTGCGCGTCGCGCCCCTGACGCGCCAAACAACCGCGATGCCCGCGAAATCTTGAAGCGATTCCTCTGAACATGTTTTCGTCATCCTGAGAGCCTTGGCCCGAAGGCTCTCCTTGGCTGTCCGGATATTCTTCGTGATCGCTCCGAATGACAGCGAAGTCGTCCCAATAGGTTGACATAATTAGAATCGGTGCTTAAATTGGCGTCCTTAGCCTTAAGGAGACGCCCCATGCCCGGATTTGGCCACGGATCATACCCATATAAAACCGCCGCCGAACGCGCGCAAAAACGGCGTCTCCGCGATTTTCTGGCGAAAAAATTAGGCTTGGCGCCTGCGG
>JAIXUW010000258.1 GCA_027483355.1 Alphaproteobacteria bacterium | reverse complement strand
TGGGGGCACCTGGACTAGCCGCCGCACAAGAGCAGGCCCCAGCAGATACAGCAGCCAATATGGCGCCGGTTACACCGATCAATATCAATGATGCCTGCCGCACCACCAACAGCGCCCGGTCTAATTTCTTGTTTTTCAGCCGCAGCCGCAGCAGCGAACAGTTGGACGAACAATGCCGCCAGGATCTGCTTCTCATCGAAATGTTACGTTCAGACAACCCACAAATACGCACGCTGGCTGCCGGTGAATATCTGCGCCGCTCACCCGCAGCCCAAGAAACCATCAACGAGCTGGCCGCGCGTGAATACGCTATTCAAAACCTGCCCGCCCTGATCATGACCATTGAAGCTACCAGCGCGGCTGGTGCCGCCACCGTTACCTGCCGGCAAGTCGCAAATACAATCGGCGACGTTGTTTTCGATTGCAGTTCGGCAGCACCCACCGCCACGGACCCCGCCACCATGAGCAGCGACACCTCGCCGCCCGTTGTGGTTATGGCGGCCCCCGGCGGTATGCGTTAAAAAAAGCCCGCGCAATATCCAGCAACAATCCCTGCACAGGGTGCCGAGGCTGCAAGAATTTGCTGCTGTCCTTGCAGTCTGTGACGCGGCATAGGTTGCCTATAAAGTAGGAGTCGCGGGCCTTCACGAAGACGTTTTTTCTAAGTGATCAGGGCTTTTGATCGTCTGCTAGGCAGCACCTGCCCCGCTCTGCTCCCCGAGCCCCCCGCCTCTGCGGGCCGCTGATTTTTTTCGCATAGCCAGTGACGCTTGCGGCTGCTATAACGGCTGCATGGACACGACATTTCTTTCTTATCTGGCCTCATATATTGACGGCGCTTTAACGGCTGCTCCCACGCTGGCCGTGGTGTTGATTGCAACGCTGGTGGCGGCCGCGGCCGGTGCCTTCACGGCGCTGGCCGTGATTGATGCCCGCGGCCGTGAAGCCGATGACCGGGCGCTGTTGGGATCGGTCAATGTCACCATTGCCTTACTGATTGCGCTGTTGGGCCGTCTGATCAACATCAAGCGCGATCAGATTCTGCCCGCCCTTGAAGACGCCGTCATCGCCGCCGAACAACTGGCGGACAGCGAAAGGCAAGACGACATCACGCTTGCCATGACGCCCTGGGTGGAGATTGATTATCGTCTGAACCTGCCCGACCACACGGTCTTTGCCCGCGCCGGGCGGCAGCTGGATGTGGTGCAGCTTTTAACCCTACTTGATTTTTCGCTGGCCGATTTGGGGCACCTGATCCGCCAGCGCAACGCGCTGATCGCCAGCCTGTCGCACGACGCAGACAACCTCGACGATGCCGCCGTGCGCCACTATGCGACTCTCAGTCGCGACATCGCGCGCCTGACCGATGAAAACTTATTCTTTATCGATAAGTCGATCGAGAAGCTTCGCTATCTTGCGCAAAAAACCTTGCCGCGCCGCTTGCATGGCGGCATTGCCGATGTCGGTCTACGCGAGGACACCAGCCCCCTGATGCCGCCCCGCGACCTGATTAAAACCTTCGAATAATCAGCTTTTACCGCTTTCTTTATCCCGCAAGGCCAAGCCCAGCTGCAGGTATTTCAGCGTGACCGAGCGGAATTCGCGGCGGTATAAAATGCCCACCACGACCGTCGTCATGATCATAAAAATCTCCGGCCCCAAAAACCAGGTGAGCGCTGCCACGGCAAAGTAATAGCAGCGCAAGCCATCGCTGAATTCGTTACCGGCACGGTCAGAAATTTTGGCGGCATATTTCGCCATCTGGATATGATCGTCGTTGAGACTTTCACCCTCTTTCAACTCGGGCAGGCTACCCATGATGATGTTGCAAAAGGTGTGTTGACGCATCGACCAGGTGAGACGGAAAAAAGCGTGCATGAAGATAATCGCCAGCACCAGCAATTTGAACTGTACCTCTTCCCGCGCTGAGGGCACGATAAAGGCATGATCTTCGAGAACCGAGAGTACCTTTTCCGTCGAACTGAGCATCGTCACAATACCCGCCAAAATCAGCAGCGTCGTGGTCGCCAGAAAGTTGACCATGTTGCTGAGATTACCCAAGAGCGCCACATCCGGGATACGGTTGGGGTGGCGCATCATATTTTCCATCCAGTCGATGCGGTACCGGTAAAGACAGGCCGATAGGCTTTTGCCGCCAAAGGCCGCCCGCTTGGCATAAGCGCCATAGCCCACCCACAGGCTGATAAACCAGCCAAGGGCCAACCAATCGAGCAGGGAGCTGAAAATCATGACGCGAATCCCGGTTTGTTGCAAAGCAGCATTGAGCCATATGTCTAACCGATAAGATGTGCTATTGTCGAGCCTTCCCCGCAGCCTCTTTTTTTTAGATGTTCAAAACATGCCCCTACTCGCCGACCTCAACCCCGTTATCCTTATCCCCGCCCGGATGGCCGCCACCCGCCTGCCCGACAAGCCGCTGGCCGACATTCATGGGCAGCCGATGATCGTCCATGTCATGCAGCGCGCCCAGGAAAGTGGGCTTGGCCGGGTCGTTATCGCCTGTTCGGAAAAAGCCGTGCAAGACGCGGTCGTGGCGGCGGGGGGTGAAGCGGTCTTGACCGACCCAGACCTACCCTCGGGCTCCGACCGTATTCTGGCAGCATTACAGACCATCGACCCCACCGGCCGCCACCGTGCCGTTATCAATGTGCAAGGCGACCTGCCGACGCTCGATCACCAACTCATCATCACCGCCGCCGCTATGCTGGAAGACGAGGCGGTCGATGTTGCGACACTGGGCGCGGTTATTACGCGGGATGATGAAATCAATAACCCCAATGTGGTCAAGGCGGTGGCTGAAATTGATCTCGCGGGTGGCATCCATCAGGGCCGCGCCCTTTATTTTAGCCGCGCCACCGCGCCCTCGGGTGATGGCCCCTTGCTCCATCACATCGGTCTTTATGCCTACCAGCGCCCTGCCCTTGAACGTTTTGTGGCAAGCAAGCCGGGCATATTGGAACGGCGCGAAAAACTGGAACAGCTCCGCGCCCTTGCCCTTGGGATGCGCATTGACATCGCGGTCGTCGCTACCGTGCCGCTGGGCGTTGACACCCAGGCCGATCTGGAACGCGCCCGCGACCTGCTGAAATAAGGAGAAGACGTGATGACCAAGATTATCGCCTTTCAGGGCAAGGCTGGCGCCTATTCCGATATTGCCAGCCGCACGGTTTTTCCGCGTGCCAAGACCCTCCCCTGCCCCAGCTTCCTCGACGCCTTTGAGGCTTTGAAACAGGGCCGCGCCGATCTCGCCATGATCCCGGTCGACAATTCCATCGCCGGGCGAGTGGCAGATATTCATTATCTGCTGCCGCGCTATGATTTTCATTTTGTGGCCGAGCATTTTCTGCCGATTGACCACTGCCTGCTGGGCGTTGCTGGCGCCAAGATCAGCGGTATTCGCCGGGTGCTGAGCCATACCCATGCGCTGCCGCAATGCCGCCAGATTATTCGCCGCCACAAGTGGGAGCAAATCGTGACCGGCGATACGGCGGGGGCGGCCGAGCGGGTCGCGCGTGAAAACGACTCGACCCAGGCGGCCATTGCCTCGGCGATGACGGCCGATATCTACGGTCTTAAAATCCTGCAGCGTGATATCGCCGATGAAGACAGCAACATCACCCGCTTTATCGCCTTGTCGCGTCAGCCGCAGAATGTGAAACCCGTCAAGGGCACCGCCTATATGACCTCGGTCATTTTCAGCGTGCGCAATATCTCGGCCGCCCTGTACAAAGCACTCGGCGGTTTTGCCACCAACGGCGTCAATATGCTGAAGCTGGAAAGCTATATGCCGGGGGGCAGCTTTGCCGCGACCCTTTTCTATGCCGAGGTCGAGGGCCATGCACGTGACCCGCATCTGGCGGCAGCCCTCGATGAACTGCGCTTTTTTGCCACCGACATCCGCGTTGTGGGCAGCTACCGCCAAGACCCGGCGCGCCAGCGCCTCAAAAAAACCAAATAATTCAAAGTTTAACCCTATTTAAACGTTTTACCTAATATAATGCCATAAGGCTTTATACGGGGGAAATTAAATGGGGCGATATCTGCGCGGGTGTATGGACGTATTACGCGATCCAGGCTTTGGCTTTGCGGTCTGTAACGTCATCTACGCCAGCATGGCCAATAGCGTGGCGCTGGCCGGCGCTTTTATCTGCGCCGTCGCCATCATTGGTTTGCGGGCCTTGCGGGTGGCGCTGCCGGCCGATGGCTCGGGGCTGCGACGCCATTTACATGACGAAGCGGTATCGCTGCGTCTGCTGGCGGCGGTGATCATGCTGTCGAGCCTTTATACGATGGCAGGCCTAATGATGGGGCACTACAGCGCCGATACGATCAGCCTCGTGGCCCTCCAGGCAACGGCCGGCATTTTATTTGCCACGGGCAATTTCATGTTGGCCGCCAGCTTTGGCCGCGTGCCCGCTACGGCATTCTCAATCGCCGCTACCTTGCGTCAACCTGAAACCTGGATGGCGGCGGGGATGCTATGTCTTGGCTTGATGGCAGGTGCTGCCGCCCTCATCATCTTTCCATTTGTGGCGATAGGCTACGTCATCGCGCTGCAAAACATTCGCCATGCCCGGCCAGAATACCACCGTCATCCCAAATTGTGGTATGCGGCGGGCACACTCGGCTTTGCCGGCATTGCCAGCGACCCCTTGCTGGTATTGGCCAATCTGATCAATGCCGTCTGCCTGGTGGTGATCGAACATCGCCTGACCCCGGGCGGGCTTTTGCCCCAGCCCACTGAGCGGGAGACGGCATGAGCGGCTCGGCTTCTCTCTATCGCGGGGTTTTCGTTCTACCCGTGGCCGCCCACGAACAAGCGCTTTATCAGCAGCTCTTGGGCCGGATCACAGCATCGGCCATTGGCGAAAGCCTCGTTGCCGCTTTGCAAAACAGCGTGGCGCTGGGGCATGCACCGCCGCTCAAACTTGCCTTCGACGATCAGCAAGCCTACGGCATCGGCTATTGCAGCAAAAGCAAAAATAAAACAGTGATTGCACTGCGCCGCTGCCTGAGCCATGAAGAAGGCGATGAGATCGGTTTGGCCGTGGATGACGATCTGGCCGTCTCGGCGCTGGCACATGAAATGATACACGCGCGACAACCCCGCTTTGGCGCTTATTACGAAATGCCCTATGTGCAGACCTATCTTCTTTTCACCAGTTTTATGGCCGAATGCGACGCCTTTGCGGGACAAGTGCTCTTCGCACTCGACAGCGGCGATGATCATATCATCGATGCCACCGTGCATTATCTGACCCGTGATATGTTACCGGCACAGAAACGGACGTTTAATCAGATTCTCGACCGCTGGCAGCCTGACGCGACCCCGGCAGAGAAGGATGGGCTGCTACGCGATATTTTCTGGTTTATGCATGGCTCGGGTTATTTGCTGACGTATAAAAAAGACATCCTTACCCATTTGGCCGCCAAGTTCGAAGGCCTGCCGCTTGGTATCGACATACCGCCCCGAGGCGTGCCCGACCCGCGCGAAGAAGCGCCACTGGCAACCCTTTATAAAAACTGTCTCGATTTTTATGTGGCGATGCAATCCTTGCCGTCCCTTACCGGGGGGCGGGGCTGGGGCGATTATCTGGGCGATGATCATGCCACCATCGCCCGCCAACTGCTCGACAGCGCCATCGCCGTCCAATACCCAGATTTTTCCATAGACACCAGCCCCACCCATAAAGCAAAAACCGTATTCAAAGCAAGCATGCCGTGATAGCGTTGAAAAGGCTGACAACAGCATCCAGCGAAAGGACACACTGCATGGCCACCTACGCACAATTGGGCGCGAAACTTCTGCGTGATGCCGCCACTTTCTTTCGCAACGTCGGCGCACAAAACCAGCCGCTGCAAGAGCAGATGAACGACAACGCCCTGGTTTATGAGCAGGTAGCGGACCTTTTGGAAAAAGACCCCAACGGCGTTCTTGATATCGCCGAAGGCCAATAAAACGCTCTCCCCTTACCCCGCCTCTTTTAGAGTGCTTTAAACGCGACAAATACCGCGGCCGTGCTGGACGCGGCCGTTGCATTTTCGCTACACTGAATATTGGGTTTCAGCCGTCTGTCGCGATCTCGCGGTACCGACGGTCAGGGGAGGATAGAGAATTCATGTTCGGACTATTTGCCAAAAGCGCGCCACGCAAGCTGGCGATTTCTTCGCGTCACAAAAAGACCCCGCTTTTGCCGCCGAAAACCCAGGCTTTTCTGGCCCATCGCCTGACCGATGCTTATGGCGTTCTTTTTGGTCTGGCGGGTGCCGCCCTCTTGGTGGCGCTACTCAGTTATAACCCGGCTGATCCGTCGCTCAATAATGCAAGCGGCGACGAAAACCTGATCATCAACAACTGGCTGGGCATCCCTGGTGCCTATACAGCCGATATTTTGTTGCAGACCCTGGGTCTTGCTTCTTATTTGCTGGCAGGCGCCTTTATGGTTTGGGGGTGGCGTATCTTGAAGCGTTTGCCGCTGACCGGCATGGGCGTCAAACTTGCCCTGCTACTGAGTGGCGTGACCGCCGCCGCCATCGTTTTTGCACGTATTCCGTCATTCGATGCCTGGGGGCATGGCGCCTATCTGGGCGGCAGTGCCGGGACGCTGATTTTCACCAGCCTGGGCGCGCATTTGCAGGGCTGGCTGGGCACCATGGCCTTTGTTTTCGTGGCTGTCACCGCGGCCGTCGTTTTTGCCTTTGCCTATGGCGCGGCCCTGGGGCTAAGCCTTGGCGAATGGCGCGAGGTGGGGCAGCGCCTTGGCCAGCTGGCTGCCTTTGTCTTGCATAAAGTGCGCGTGGCGCTGGCCCGTTTTCAACGCTGGCATCGTGAGGCCTCGACGGCCGAGGTGCGGCCGGTACGCCCCTTGCGTGGACGCCGCCCACGCATGACTGCCGCTGTCAACGACCACGACGATGAAGATGACGAAGTGGCCGAGGAAGAAGACGACACGGAAGAGGATGAAGACGACGAAGAAGAACATCGTCCAGCCGCGCTCCTCGCCCGTCGCAAACCCGTGATTGCGCCACGCACCGAAAAAACCAAGCCAGCTGCCCGCGAAGAAAAGCAGACCAAGCTGGCACTGCGTTCGAGCGATGACGAATGGCAACTGCCCCCGCTTGATTTCCTGGGTGATCCGCCGGCGGCTGGTCAGGTGCGCCTTGATGAAGGCGCCCTGCAAAAGAACGCCGAACTGCTGCAAGCAACGCTGGGCGATTTTGGGGTGCAGGGCGACATCCTCAAAGTCTCCCCCGGTCCAATCGTCACCCTCTATGAAATGGAGCCGGCCCCCGGCACCAAAACCAGCCGCGTGGTGGGTCTGGCCGATGATATCGCACGCTCGATGAGTGCGGTCTCGGCCCGTATTGCGGCGGTCCCCGGCAAAAATGCCATCGGCATCGAGCTACCCAATGCCAAGCGTGAAACGGTTTATCTGAAAGAACTGCTGGCCTCGGCCGAATACGCCAAGAACCCGTCGCGCCTGCCGCTGGTGCTGGGCAAAAACATCTCGGGCGCGCCGATCATTGCTGATCTCGCCCGTATGCCGCACCTGTTGGTGGCGGGTACGACCGGATCGGGCAAGTCGGTTGCCGTCAACACGATGATTTTATCGCTACTCTACAAACTCTCGCCGCAGCAATGTCGTTTTATCATGATCGACCCCAAGATGCTGGAACTGTCGGTCTATGACGATATCCCGCATTTGCTGACGCCCGTTGTGACCGAGCCGCACCGCGCTGTTACCGCCCTGAAATGGGCGGTCTCGGAAATGGAAGACCGCTATCGCGCCATGTCGAAGCTGGGCGTGCGCAACATCGACGGTTTCAACGACCGTATTCGCATCGCCCGCGATGCCGGTGAAGTCTTGCTGCATAAAGTCCAGACCGGTTTCGATGCCGACACCGGCAAACCTGTGTATGAAGAGCAGCCCATCCCGCTGGTGGATCTGCCCTATATCGTCGTCATCGTCGACGAATTCGCCGACCTGATGCTGGTCGCCGGCAAAGAAGTTGAAAATGCCATTCAGCGCCTGGCCCAGATGGCACGCGCGGCCGGTATTCACCTGATCATGGCAACCCAGCGCCCGTCGGTCGATGTCATTACGGGTGTCATCAAAGCGAACTTCCCCACCCGTATTTCCTTCCAGGTGACGTCCAAGATTGACAGCCGCACTATTTTGGGCGATGGCGGCGCCGAACAACTTCTGGGTCAGGGCGATATGCTCTATATGGCTTCGGGCGGGCGTATCGCGCGGGTGCATGGACCTTTCTGCTCGGACGCCGAAGTTGAAAAAGTTGTGACCCACCTGAAAGCCCAGGAACAGCCAAGCTATATTGATGGCGTCACCGAAGGCGACGAAGGCGGCGGCGAATTCGGCGGCGGCTATGGCGGTGGTGGCGGTGAAGCCGATGCGCTCTACGATCAGGCGGTCGCCATCGTCCTGCGGGAACGTAAAGTCTCCACCTCGTTTATCCAGCGGCATATGCAGATCGGCTATAACCGCGCCGCCCGCATCGTCGAGCGCATGGAAAAAGAAGGCCTGGTCTCGGCCGCCAACCATGTCGGCAAGCGCGAGATTTTGGTGGGCGACTATGGCACCTAAGACCGTCTTGGTTTTGGCACTGCTGCTGGCGGTGACACTGCCCCAGTTTGCGGCCGCCGCTGACAAACCACCGAAACTCGACCCGCATCGACGCACCCTCTATGTGACACTGGGCGAAAACCCGGTCCGCTTTGAAGCGCCCAAGGATATGTGCTTTGCCGACCCCACCCGCCGCGGCGAAGGGGAATTGGCAGCGATGATCGCGGCAAGCCTGCGGCAAAAGGGTGACGAGACATTGCTGGGGGTTTTTATGCCCTGTGACAGTCTCGCCAACCCCATGCACGCGATGGCGCGTGAAGGCCGGGTGCCCTCCTTTGGCCTGATCACCTGGCCCCAGCAAATGGAAGACCGCGGCCCCTGGCCCACCAACGCCCGCTATCTGGATTGGCGCAGCGCCAGTTTTCATGAATATGTTGCAGTCAATCTGACCGGCTGGCTGGGCGCGGCCGACGCCCTGCGCCAGCCCGGCGATACGGCCAAAGTGCCCGAACTGGCCCCGGGGCCGGCGCAGGTCCAAAACGGTTTGTTTACCACCTATAACCAGTATTTAAGCGCGGATGGGCGCCCCTTTCCGACCGTGGGCGCGGTCGGCACAACGCTTTTGCGTGGCCATCCCGTTGAATTCATTCTGCGTTTGAATGCCGCCAGCGGTGTCGAGGATGAAATGGCGGCCCATGACTTTATGGCCAATTTCCTGGATCTACAGGCCGCTATCAATCGTTAGCGTGCCGCGTCATTTCTTTTTACGCCGGGTTGGCGTATATGGGTGCGTGTAAGTTTGGCGATATCGTCCCTTCCAGCGGAGTTTTTTCTCTATGCGTCTCTTTCTCAGCGTCACGGTTCTTTGCTTTGCTTTGCTGGCGCTTTTGCCAGTGGCCCAGGCGCAAACGACAGGCCACACGCCCGTTGCCGATGCCAAGGCGGCGACCGCCACAATTGAGGCGTATTTGAAAAACTTGCGCACCCTCAAGGCGCGCTTTATTCAGACTGCCCCCGATGGCAGCCAGACCGCCGGTGATTTTTTGCTGAAACGCCCCGGCCGTATGCGCTTTGATTATGCCGACCCCGTCACCGATTTCATCGTGGCCGACGGGCGTTTTATCTATTACTACGATGGACAAATGAAAGAGACCTCGAACGCGCCGATCAGCCAGTCGCTGGCCGATTTCTTTCTGCGCGCCGACCTTGAACTCTCCGGCGATATCCGCGTGACCGATGTCTCGACCGCGGGCGAGCTTTTAACCATCTCGCTGGTGCAGGCCAAAGACGCCGGTGCCGGTACCTTGGTGCTGGGCTTTACCCAAGAACCGCTGCAGCTGAAAAAATGGCGCATCATCGACCCGCAAGGCGGCATCACCGAGGTCGAGCTGTTTCAAACCAGCGAAGGAATCGCCATTGAAAACAACCTCTTCGACTATTACGATCCGAGCCGCCGCGACCGGGGTTACAACTAATCAAGCCATTGAAAAATATGGTTTTTATCCATCTGCCTTGCCGCCCGCGGTGAATGCGTGTATTATGTAGAATAACAATTCGCTAAAACTTTATCTATCGGGGGCAAATCGGCCGTGACCGTTCAAAATGAACCAAATACTGTAGATGAAACCATTGCACCGGCAGCACCTGACGCGCCTGAGGCTGAGGCGCTAGAAGCAGATGCACCTGCTGGTGATGACAGCCAGCCAGCGGCTGGTAAGAAGAAGAGCCGCTTCTGGCAGCGCGGCAAAAAGCCCGTCACAGATCAGCAAGCACCCGTTGGCCCCTTAAGCGCCGAGGAATTCCTAAAAGCGCAAAGACTTTACGAGCAACAACAGCACGAACAACAATTGCGCGCTGCCCAAGAAGCCTATCTGCAAAAAAGCAGTTTCTTCCGCGAGACCTGGGGTCAGGTAGACACCACCACCGATGATTTCGCCTATGGCGTGCAGATCATCACGGATATCTCGCCCAACCAAAAGGGTAAGAACGATCACCTGAATTTGAAAACCGTCAACGGCACCGAATTGTGCTGGATGAAAACGTCGCAAGAGACGAAGGACGGTATTGTAACCACCGAATTTATCGGCCTGACCAAAGGCCAGGCGCAAAAAACCCCCCTTAACGATCAGATTGCTGAAGACATTATCTCTATCTACAAGGCGCGTCACGGCAATAAACCCATCACCCTGATCGGCAGCAGTGATGAAAAGGATATTCTGTGGCTGGCCGCAATGAAAGGCGGCCTTACCGTCAGCAACCACTTCCCCAGTGCTGAATTCAAAGCGAAATGGGAAGCCATGCAGACACAAGAATTTGGCGTAGAAGCCGCCGCCAAGGGTGATGCACCCACCGCGGAAGCAGTATCGGAACCGCAAGCCGAGGCGCACGGAGCGTCCACCGCTGAAACGGATACCGCCGAAGAACCTAATGCGGACAAAATTACATCGGCGCCCAACTCCGCCTTTACGGGCGGCCTCGTAAAGGGACACGCGGAACCCGCCAGCCGTAACCGTTTTACCGCTATCGAAGCGGCGCTGACGGAGGAGCGTCTGGCAACTTTTGACGAAGAGGGACTGAAAGCCCTTGGTAAAACCATCGACGAAGAGTGCAAAAAAGGCTTACCCGCGAAGGGCACGCCCGAATACGAGTCGCTCACCCGTATCGTTACCAGCATTGATGCGCGTCAGAAGGAAATCGAGGCTCAGAAAAAACCCCCTTCAAGCTTTATGCAGGAAGCGCCAGCTACCCCAACGCCACCCGCTGCCGGTCCGCACCCAAAGCCGGGCCACCGCGAACCCTAATTAAAAGCGCATCAGAATACCGCCCGGCTTTAAACCCCGGGCGGTTTTTTATGGCCGTCTTTACCCTCGACTAAACAACGTGGGCGTTTATATTAGCGACATGAACACGACCAGCCCCGCACTACCCTATCACAGCCACCTGATGGAGAAACACCGCCTCAGTAGCGGTATCTGGCGCCTGCGTTTCGCCCGACCCCGCGGCGACGCGGCACCCTTGAATGACTGGGCGTTTAGGGCCGGGCAATATACGCATATTCAAATACCCGGACAGGCA